>JAFXNY010000156.1 GCA_017529165.1 Clostridia bacterium | reverse complement strand
TTTTTTATTGGACACAGAAATATGCTTATGTGTTATGACAAGCAGTTTTTTTGAGGGTATCTGAAAGCCGCTTGAAAAACCGCCGGATAGTATAAACACGCCCTCTTTAGTTATCTGTGCTTCATCCTTTAAGAATTGTGCAGGTATTCCGTTATCAGAAAGGTTTTCTGCTAATAGTTTTGCCGCTTTTTCTCCGCCGGCAAACACCACAGCCGTACCGCAAACATCACGAACCTGATTTATATCGTCTATAAGATTGTTAAGGTTTCCGCCCCACGGAGATAATCTCATATATCCGAAATTGATAGCGGCGGCAGGCGAGATATCCTTAAAAGACTGAGGAAAGCTCTCAAAAAGCAATGCCTTGCTTATACACTTATTAAACTCTGACTCGTCCATTCTTAATTTTGCGGTTTTATGTGAAAGCAGTCCCGAACGGAGCAAATCGGAAATATCTTCGGCTTCAGATAACAAAATACTTTTAAATCTGCTTTTTACATTCTCCGTTTCGCAAACTGCAACATAGAAATCTTTTGTGTAATCAAAAACCGTGGCACACTTATCATACAAAAAAGGCAGATATAAATCAGCATTTACGGGCATACCGTTTTCGAGGTTATCGATATCACGGCTGATACTTTGCCTTTGAGCCTCGCTTAAACTTTTATCGATTTCAAGATAACTTTCTAATCTTGACTTTAATTTTTCCGAGGAAAAAGGCAACTCACATGCCGGGCATATCTTAAACTCATTTATTCGCTCTGTTCGGCGTTGCGTGGTTGTATCAAAGAAAGAAATGCTATCAATCTCGTCACCCCAAAGCTCAATTCGCACCGGCATTTTAGAGCCTACGGCAAATATATCTATTATTCCGCCTCTTACAGAAAACTGACCCGCACCCTCGCATATATCGCTTCGCTTATAACCGTAGCTTAAAAGCTTTATTATAAGCTCATCGGTATCAACGCTGTCCGATTGACTTATACGGAATATACCGGATGATAAAACCTTGTCAGGAACAGTGTACTGCGTTGCACTATGGACAGACGCTGTAACAACGGCAAAATCCCCATCAAGAATACTTGACAGGGTATCTATTCTCATAATTTCGTACTCTTTTGAGTACCCATCGATTCGAGTAAGATTATAGTCTCTTACGGGCAGGTGCCCTGCCGATATACCGAGAGCTAACAGGTCATCCTTAAGCTCTATCGCCGCCGCTTCGGTATCTGTTATCATAAGAAGTCTGCTACAGTCTGTAGCAACAGCACTTGCCACCACAGCCTTATTGATACCTGTAAGCCCGTTAAGCACAAGCGGTAAATCTCTATTTCTTAAATGCTTTACAAGCTGACTGTAATCTCTCTCATCCTTCAAAAATCTATTCAGAAATTGCATACATCTATTTGCTGTATTTATTCATTGCACTGTCAATGCCGACAGTTATTATCTCTTCGATAGCCTTTGCTGCAGATTCAAAAGCACGATTAAAATCATCAGCTAAATCGCTAGGCATCTTACCAAGCACCCAATCTTTAAGGTCATAATTACTATTGGGCCTATCGCCCACACCAATTTTTATTCTCATGATATTATCGGTACCCATTAGCTCAATTATGTCCTTAATACCATTGTGACCTCCGGCGCTGCCCTTTCGGCGAATACGGATATTACCAACGGGCAATGATATATCATCAAACAAAACTATAATTTTATCCGCAGGCATTTTATAAAACCTGCTTACTGCCGAAACGGCTCGACCCGAATTATTCATAAAGGTTTGAGGCTTTAAGATAATCGTTCTCTTACCACCTATTACAGTATCGCCTATAAGCGACTCAAACTTATGCTTATTAAGTTTTGCGCCGGTTCTTTTACACAGTGCATCAATACCCAAAAAGCCTGCATTATGGCGAGTGTTTTCATACTGAATGCCGGGATTTCCAAGCCCCACAACCATATATTCAAAGCTACCGTTCTTTGACCTAAAAAACATTAAAATCACCAAAATAATATTATCATATAAGTTAATTATATTCAAGTATCAACCGACTATAATTCCTTTATACTTAAGAATATACTGCACAACAAAGCCTATAGCAATTATTAAGATAATCGCAATATTAGCGGCTTTTTTCTTAAACAGCTTTCCTTCAAAAACAATATACAAAGCAATTATCGGCATACTCCAGAACATCGGGTGAAGATAAAAAGCCCTGTTAAAATCGAGCCTTAACGCCGCCAGGCATGCGTGAAACATACCGCAGCTTAAACACTCAATGTGAAATACTCTATATACAAGACAGCCCCCGCTGATGTGCACCAGCACAGACGCCATTAATAAAGCACACAGAATTGTCAAACCCGTTTTATGATTTTCAATAAATAATTTCATAATTAATTAGGACATTTTGGAATCAGATAGCTGGCAATATGTGTCGGTTCCTTCAATGTAGGTTTCAAATCTGCCTACAACGGTAATCTCGGTACCGGGCTCAGGATATTCGTCAGGGTACTTTATGTCATCCAAAAGCACAAATTCTATACCCTGCGAACAACAAGCAGTGGCATCGGCAATAACGCAGGCATAATAATTTCGCATTTCCCCTAAATAAACGCTGAAATTGCCTTTCATCTTTACAATTTTACCAACATAATCATCCGGGTTCAACATCATATTGCTGACCTCTGCATAAACCATTGTCGAGCTCATTGTTGTAAGGTCAACATCGCACTTTTCGTTTAAAATACTGACGCTTTTAGAGGTGTTACCGGCAACGTTATCGCTTTTTAAATTATCACTGTCGCCGTTTAATACATCAGCCACAGTTTTTGTATTATTGCCCGCAGTGTGATTTATAGTTTTACCTCCGCAAGCAGAAAGACAAAATAAAAGCAAAGCCACAAATAATGCGGATATTACTTTTTTCATTTTATATTACCTCGCTTTATAACGTCCATACAGTAAAATATAAAAAATACGATTATATCTACAACCACAATAGTTGATCCCACGGGGGTTGAAAACATTATTGAAAGCAACATACCAAAAAGTGCACAAGACACAGATACAATCGCCGAGCAAATTGTTACCGACTTAAATGTCTTAAAAACACGCATTGCAGAAAGCGCCGGAAAAATTACCAGAGCTGAGATAAGAAGCGAGCCTACAAGGTTCATAGCAAGCACTATTACCGCCGCAACTATGACGGCAACAATCAAATTATACACATTTGTTTTAACCCCTGTTGAGTGAGCAAAACTTTCGTCAAATGTTATGGCAAAAATCTTATTGTAGAATATCACAAACGCCGCCACAACTATAACGGAAAGTATTACGCAAAGCCAGACCTTTTCTTTTGTAAGTGTAAGTATTGATGTTGAGCCGAAAAGGGTTGTGCAAACGTCACCCGAAACATTGGCGGACTTTGAAAAGACATTCATTAAAAGATATCCTATTGCCAGAGCGCCTACCGAAATCATAGCAACCGCAGCGTCACCCTTTATTTTTGTGTTTTGCCCTGTACGAAGCAAAAGTATTGCACTGATAGTTGTGACAAGCAATACGAGTGGCATATCATTTGTAAGACCCGCTATTGCCGCCACCGCCATTGCACCGAAAGCAACGTGCGATAAACCGTCACCGATAAAGGAAAACCTTTTAAGCACAAGTGTTACACCAAGAAGTGATGAGCAAAGAGCAACGAGCACGCCTACAATCAGAGCATATTGTACAAACGGAAGTTTGATGTAAATAAAAAACTGTTGTAAAATTGCGCTCATTCCCCTTCACCTCCGGACCGATTAGGCTCATTTCTTTTAAAATATTCTTCCTTTTTCCCGAAGAAACAGTCTTCCCCTATGTGCAGTATATGAGTTGAAAATGTTTGAGCAACTGTTATATCATGCGATATCATTATTATCGTTATGTTATCTTCACTGTTTAACCGCTTAATAAGACAATACATTTCGGCGGTGGCGTTGCTGTCAAGCCCGGAAACGGGCTCATCAAGAAGTATAAGCTTTTTTGTAGCGCACAACGCACGGGCTAAGAGCACCCTTTGCTGTTGACCGCCTGAAAGCTCACGATAGCAACGGTCTTTCAGGTTTTCTATACGCATTTTTTTAAGATTATCAAGCGCCTCTTCCCTTTGGGCAGCGGTATAAAACGGCCTGCCTGTGCTTCCGCAAAAACCCGACATCACGATTTCGGTAACACTTGCCGGAAAATCGCGTTGCACCAACGTTTGTTGTGGCAGATAACCTATCTCGTTTTTTTTTAGTCCGTCACCAAAAACTATCTCGCCTGAAATTGCAGAATTAAGCCCTAAAAGCGTTTTCATAAGGGTTGTCTTGCCGGAACCGTTTTCCCCTACTATGCAAAGATAGTCACCTTGATTTACTTCAAAATCAAGGTTGCTTACTATTTCATGAGAATCGTAACCAAGGGATAAACTCTTACATGTAATAAGTGCCATTATTTAAGTGCCTCTCTTAAAACTTCAAGATTTTCTTTACATATGTTTATATAAGTAACCCCGCCCAAAATGTCCTTAGACGTTACCGACTGCATTGAGTTTAGCGTTAATATCTGCACATCTTTAGTCGCAGTATTTTCTTTTATTGTTTTAGCAAGCGACCCGTCCGAACTTTCAATTTTTATTATTGAGTCAAGTCCCAACTCGTCAACCTTGTTTGCCAAAAATACAATTGTCTTAAAGCTTGCCTCACTTTCCGCCGAGCAACCGACAAACGCAGCATAATAATCAATATTATAGTCTTCCGTCATATACCTGAACGGAAAGCGGTCTCCGAAGACCAAAGTGTTCTTACTGCCCTGTGCTACTGCCTGCTCGTATTCTTTATCGAGAGCGTCAAGCTTGTCTATATAAATATCCTTATTTGCCTTGTAGGCGTTTCTGTTTTTACTGTCCGCCCTGCAAAGCCCGTCACATATAGCACCGCAAAGGACTTTGGCATTTTTAAGAGATAGCCAGATATGCTCGTCATATTCGACCTCTTGTGGGACTTCTTTATCCTCTTCGGCCTGCATTCCTTCTTTTATTTCTTCTTCGCGCTTGTTATCGCCGAGTTCTTCAAAAAGATTTATGGAAATCATTTCTTTGCTTGTGTTTTCTTTAAGTACATCGACTACCCACTTGTCCGATTCACCGCCTACATATACAAACATATCACAGTTTGAAATCTTTACAATATCCTCAACAGTAGGCTGAAAACTGTGCAGGTCAACGCCGCTGTCCAAAAGCAAAGAAACCTCAACATCATCAATGCCAGCGGCAATATTACGCACTCAATCGTAAATAGGAAAAATTGTGGTTACAACCCTTATTTTATTCTCGTTTTTTTTAATATCTGTACGACAAGCGGATACTGAAAATATTAATACAGCACAAAATATAATCGCTATTATTCTTTTCATTTTCGTCTCCCTTTACTTGCCACAGTTTTCGCAAACCCCATAAAGCACTGTGTTAGTGCTATCCACCTTGAAGTTTGAACCGCTTAAAACCTTATCAATCAAAGAGTTTGTATCAGGCACATTCATATGAAAGGTTTTCCCGCATTTGAAACAGGACAGGTGTAAATGCTTTTCAC
>JAFXNY010000155.1 GCA_017529165.1 Clostridia bacterium | reverse complement strand
GCTGGATGAGCTGGGACATGTTGTGCCCACTACATATAAGTATCTTGAAGAGTATTCGGGAGTGCCTGTTAGAGATGTTTCAATGAGTGATAAGCAGGTTATGAATTTGTTTATTTCAACAGATGAGCTCGGCGTATCGCCCGATGAAATATACTCTAAAACCGGCACCCTGGGGCTTCCCGAGTTCGGCACTAAGCTCACGCGCGATATGCTTCTTGACTGTAAGCCGAAAACCTTTGCCGACCTTTTGCAGATATCAGGACTTTCACACGGTACTAATGTGTGGCACGGCAACGCAAAGGACCTTATTGATAACGGCACCTGCACAATCAGTGAGGTTATCGGAACGAGAGATAATATAATGGTTTATCTTATACAAAAGGGTATGGATGAAAGCCGGGCGTTTAAAATCACCGAAACGGTGCGAAAGGGCTTGTATGCAAAGGGTAAGATAACCGAAGAGGATTGGAACAGTATGGCGGAGGATATGCGTGCCGTCGGAGTGCCGGAGTGGTATATTCAAAGCTGTAAAAAGATAGAGTATATGTTCCCGAAAGCACACGCGGCGGCGTATGTTATATCGGCGCTTAAAATAGGTTGGTATAAGGTGCATAAACCGCTTGAATACTATTGCGCGTACTTTACCGCAAGACCTGAGGATGTTGATGTTGACACTTTGTTAAAGGGACACACGGCGGTAAAATCGCTTATAGCCGATATCGCGGCAAAGGGAAAGGAAGCATCCAAAAAGGAACTTGATATCTATAATAACCTGCTTATATTCAACGAAATGATGGCAAGGGGAATAGAGGTCTTGCCGGTCGATTTAAAGCACTCTCACGCTATGAAGTTCTTGCCAGAAAACGGCAAGATGAGGCTTCCCTTCGGGGCGCTTTCAGGAGTTGGCGAAAAAGCGGCATATTCTATATATGAAGCGGCGCAAAAGGGCGATTATATATCAAAAGAGGATTTTGCCGCCTCGGCAGGCGTTTCAAAGACAATTATAGAAAAGCTCTCCGAGCTTGGCGCTTTATCAGACCTTCCCGATACAAATCAGATGTCACTGTTTTAAAAAAGTTTACAAATAACCGCAAAGCCTTATAACATCGGCTCTGCGGTTGTTTTTTTAATACATATTGAAAGCATAAAAGGTTAAAAATATTAAAAAAAGGTTGCAATTTTGTAACTTTTGCGTATAATAAAACTATACCGGTTACAAATTTGTAACCAACAAGGCTTATAAAGGAGAATGCTTTATTTTTAATAAATGTATTGCTTTTGTGGAAACGAAAGCTCGGGCATTAAGTAAAAAAATAAGTTTTAAAAATATAACAGCTGTTTCATTTTCCGTGGTTTCGGTATTTGCGATTTTCGCTTGTATGATATTCGGCGGTGTTAAGCTCGCATACAATGTTAAGTTTGATAAAAAGGTTATCACAACGGTAAGCAACAAAGAAGTGTATTATGCCGCTGTGGATATAGTTGCGGATATTGTTGAGGGCGATGATGTGGTATCATACCTGCCGGAAGCGGAGATAAACGCGGTTGTAACCATAAACGATACCGTGGAAAGTTGTAATGAAGTAGCGGATGCCATAATCGAGAACACGGATGAGATAATTTCGGCTTCTCGCCTTATTTTAAACGGTGAAGTGCTCGGCACTGCCGATACTTCTGATTTGTATTCAGCCGTTTCGGCTCGCAAGGCGGCGTTTGATATTGAGGGCACCCAATGCGAGAGCGAGTTTTGTGATGATGTTATCATTGAGGAGGGCTATTTCCTCAAAAGTGAGGTTGCGGATGTATCCGAGCTTGATGAAAAGATTTCCTCACTCAGCGTAAAAACCACACTTAAAGAGTCAACCGAGCAGTCAATTCCTTATAAAACCGTTACCAATAAAACCGATAGCAAGCCGGCAGGATATGTAAATAAGGATAGAGCCGGTGAATACGGTGTTACAGTTGTAACCTCCGGCGTCGTTTATGTTGACGGCGAAGAAACCGAGAGGGTAACATTAGGATCAGAGGTTATAAAAGAGCCGGTTGATGAGATAGTTACCGTAGGAACGGCAAGAACATCTGCCGGCAGGGTTGTAAGCTCAGGCTTTACTTTCCCGCTTCCCTCAGGTGTTTGGGAGGTTTCCTGCCCATACGGAAAGGGCGGTCATAAGGGCGTTGACCTGCGCGCGCCGCATGGCACATCTATTATGGCGGCGGCATCGGGCAGGGTTACTCTTGCCGGGGTTTACAGGGATTACGGCAACTGTGTGATAATCGACCACGGCAACGGCCTTTCAACCCTTTATGCTCACGCGAGCAAGCTCTGCGTAAGCGTAGGCGAGTATGTTTCGGCAGGCGAGGTTATTGCTCTTGTAGGTTCAACCGGCAACTCAACCGGTAACCATCTTCACTTTGAGGTTTATGTCGGCTCTGACAGGGTAAATCCACAGCCTTATATCGGACTTAGCTAAGATTATTATTGTTTCGCTCCCGGAGTTTTTCCGGGAGCATTTTTTTGCCTTAATCACTTGACTAAGCCACAATATATGGTATATAATAGATACCGAATATAATATTACTGTTTTTCGGGAGGAAGGGTTTTGGCTCAGATGAAAGCCGAATACGGCAACGAAAGTATTCAAAAGCTCGAAGGACCTGACAGAGTGCGTAAACGCCCCGGCGTTATCTTCGGCTCTGATGGGCTTGACGGTTGCGAACATTCAGTATTTGAGGTTATTTCAAATTCCATTGACGAAGCGCGAGAGGGCTACGGCAAAAAAATAGTTGTAACAAGATATACAGACGGCTCGATTGAGGTTGAGGACTTCGGTCGAGGCTGTCCTGTTGATTTTAATAATAAAGAAAACTGCTTTAACTGGGAGCTTGTTTATTGCGAGCTTTACGCAGGCGGTAAGTATAATACCAATGACGGCGCAAACTATGAGTATTCTGTCGGTCTTAACGGCTTAGGCCTTTGCTCCACGCAGTATTCGGCGGAATATATGGATGTTGAAGTAAAGCGTGACGGATTTAAGTACAGCCTCCATTTTGAAAAGGGCTATAATGTGGGCGGTCTT
>JAFXNY010000154.1 GCA_017529165.1 Clostridia bacterium | reverse complement strand
ATTGAGCGAGATATAAAGGTTAAATACCGCAGATCTGTTTTAGGCATTCTCTGGAGTGTGCTAAACCCACTTTTAATGATGTTTGTTATAGCAACAGTTTTCTCTCGTGTTTTTCGTTTTCATGTAGAAAACTTTCATGTTTATTATCTTACAGGTTCAGTTATTTACAACTTTATTTCAGAAGCAACCTCAACTTCAATGATGTCTGTTTTCTCGTCAGCTCCGCTCATAAAAAAGGTATATATTCCAAAGTATATTTTCCCTTTGGAAAAATGCTTTTTTTCATTTGTCAATCTGCTTTTTTCTCTTGTGGCAGTTGTTATAGTAATGCTGGTTTCAGGTATTAAGTTTACTTTTGTTGCATTGCTGTTCCCAGTTCCTATTCTTTATGCCTTGATTTTTTCAATAGGTATGAGTTTACTTTTATCGGCACTTACGGTTTTTTTTAGAGATATTGTTCACATTTACGGCGTTTTCCTGACGGCTTGGATGTATGCAACACCGATTATTTATCCAGTGGAGGCTGTGAGTGAAAAAATACAATTTATAATGCTGTTTAACCCAATGTATTACTATGTTCAGTATTTCAGAGATATTGTATTTTATGGCACTGTCCCAGGCTTACGCTTTAATCTCATAAGTATTGCTTTTTCTTTAGGAATGCTTGTTATAGGTACTCTGGTTTTCAAGAGCAAACAGGATAATTTCGTCTTATATATGTAATTCGGGGGAAAATAGTTTGAATAACGCAGTTGAAATATCAAATGTTTCCATGAAGTTTAATATGGCCAAAGAAAAGGTCGACAGCATCAAGGAATACCTTATTAAGTTTTTCAAAAGGCAGTTGTTTTTTGAGGATTTTATTGCGCTAAATGATATAAATATCACAATTGAAAAAGGTGAGGTTTTTGGTCTTATAGGACTTAACGGCTGTGGAAAGTCAACACTACTTAAAATTATTTCGGGCATATATAAACCCTACACCGGTTCTGTTAAAGTTAACGGCACTATTGCGCCGCTAATAGAGCTTGGTGCCGGTTTTGATATGGACTTAACGGCCAGAGAGAACATATATCTTAACGGCTCTGTTCTCGGATATTCCAAAGAATATATAAATGATAAGTTTGATGAAATAATAGATTTTACCGAGCTTCATCAATTTGTAGATGTACCGATGAAAAACTTTTCTTCCGGCATGGTCGCAAGGGTGGGCTTTGCTATTGCAACCGTAACAAAACCGGATATTTTAATTGTTGATGAGATTTTATCAGTAGGCGATTTTCTTTTCCAGGAAAAATGTGAAAAACGCATAAGCGACCTTATGTCCGGCGGTACCACGGTTATAATAGTATCCCACTCAATTGACCAAATTAAACGCCTTTGTGACAGAGTCGCATGGATAGAAAAAGGTAAAATTAAAATGATAGGGGAAACACAAGAAATCTGTGACCTCTACACGCAGACAACAAGATAAATATTCACCGCCAAGCAAAGCTTGGCGGTTTTATTATTTTATTAAATCTTTTATTACCTCTGACGCAATTATAAGACCTGCAACAGACGGTACAAAGGATATCGAAGCGGGCAGACGGCCTCCGTCTTGCCTGCCGTTTTTTTGTGGTGGTTCCCCTGAATAAACCACCTTAAGACTATCAACACCGCATTTACGGCAAATATTCCGTATAACACGAGCAAGAGGACATACGCTCGTTTCATATATATCGGCAACTCTGAATGCCGTTGCATCCAATTTATTGCCGGCACCCATACTGCTAATTACAGGTACCCCTGCCCTTTTTGCAGACAGTATTATCTCTTTTTTCCCCGTTACAGTATCTATTGCGTCAACTACATAGTCAAAACTATAAAAATCAATTTCTTTTGAAGTATCCGGCATAAAAAACAGATTGTAAGTCCTTACCTTACATTTTGGATTAATATCTTTAATACGGCGTTTTGCAACATCAACCTTGTTTTTGCCAACAGTAGTATTAGTAGCTAAAATCTGCCTGTTTATGTTGCTAATGCTTATTTTATCGCCGTCAATAACATCTATAGCGCCCACACCTGCACGGGCAAGCGCTTCAATAACATATCCACCTACTCCGCCGGCACCGAATACGGCAACATGGGAAGATTTAAGTTTCTTTACCGAATCGCTTCCTATAAGCATTTCGGTTCGTGAAAAGGCGTTTTCGGTATCAAGCACTCGTATCACCGCCCATTATTTGTTTTACAGTTACAACCGCCGAACAGCTTGTCTATATCAAGCTGTCTTTCATTTTCGTCCAGAACAAACCCGAGCTTTTCAAACAACTCTTCACACCCCGAGTATCTTGCATCTGTAATGCCTTGCAACACTGCAACATTTAATGTTGAGCGAAGTATCCCATCTGCCAGAGCTAAATCATTGTGTGGTTCAATATATAGTATTGTTATATCCCGTTGTGTAAGCTCATAAAGGCAAAAGCCTAAGGCTTCTTCATCTGTCTTCGCAAGCACACAACCGGAGTTTTCGCCAAAAGATAGATTTACACTATCATAATACTTCTCAATTTCTGCCCTTGAGCTAATAGGTGCAACGGTTATCATAATTCTTCCCTTTTTTCTGAAATATTTGTAAGGCGTGTCATTTCACGCTCATTTAGCTCACGCCAAGCACCGAGTTTGAGTCCGCCCATCTTAACGCCGGCTATTTCTATTCTTTTAAGCCTCATCACATCAAGACCTACTGCTTCGCACATCTTTCTTATTTGACGGTTTCTGCCCTCGTTTATAATAAATCTTAAAAATGTGCGGTCGGCTTTACGCTCGGTAACAAAAATATCACACGGTAATGTTTTTCTGCCGTCAATTACTATGCCATTAGCCATTTCTTCAATCTGTTCGTTTTTAACTTCACCCCGAACCGTAACATCATAGGTTTTATTTACATGCTTTGAAGGGTGCGTAATATCATTTGCAAAAGCTCCGTCATTGGTAAGAAATAAAAGTCCCTCGGAATCACGGTCAAGTCTGCCCACAGGAAAAACCTTTACACCTACATCCTTTACTAAATCTGTTACGCACTTTCTATCGTACTCATCCTTAAGAGTGGTAACAAACCCTCTAGGCTTATTAAGCATTATGTAAACCTTGTTAGAGGTGAGAATCAACCGTTTCCCTGCAACTGTTACTTTATCACGCTTTGGGTCAACCTTATCGCCTATTGCCGATATTCTACCGTTAACCTTTACCTTTCCTGCGGCTATCATTTCTTCTGCTTTTCGGCGTGAGGCTATACCGCATTCCGAAATAAACTTTTGAAGCCGTATTTTATTATCTTTCATATAATACTCCTATATAATCGCCGTCATAAACTTAAATATTTCAAAAATAATTCCAATTTTAGAATCTGCTTTTTGTTTTATATCAACAGACGCAATAATATTGCCCCTATAAACCAATCTATCTAAACTCATATATTCGATACTGCCTATAATCTCATTCTTCCCGACAGGTGCATACAAAAAATGAGGCATACAAAGCTTAGTCTCTACACTCTGACCTTTAGGAATGCAAAAATCAGCAGAACCAATGGTTACTTCTGCCGATTCATCTTTCCCCGACAAAACCGGAACCCGTACAGCAGTACTTTCGTTAGAGTACTCGAAAACCTCTATAGCCGCCATCCCCGTATCAAGCAAAAAGCGGTGGTCCGCCCAATCATCGCCATCATTAAGCGTTACAGCTATTACATATTTACCGTCCTGCCTTGCGGCAGATACGAGACATCTGCCAGATTTTTTTGTAAAGCCGGTTTTAACACCGATAATATCGTTATACATTTTAAGCAGTCTGTTATGATTGGATATCGTTCGCCTGTACGGAGGGTTGCCGTAGTAAAGCGTTGCACTTTTTGCCGCCGCCGCTTCGGCAAAATCAGGGTTTTTAAGTGCCTCTCTCGCTATAAGCGCCAATTCATATGCCGTAGTATAATGCTCCTCGCCGTCAAGACCCGAGGGAGTCGCAAAATGTGTGTTATTAAGACCTAATTCCTGCGCCTTATTATTCATAAGGGCCACAAACTTATCAACACTTCCGCCTATAGCTATTGCCGTTGCATTAGCCGCATCATTGCCGGATGATAGCATCATCCCGTAAAGCAAGCCCCTATATGACACTCTATCTCCCGGTAGCAGACCCATAGACGAGCCCTCAACGGCGACCATTTCATTTGTCACTGTAATTTCCGCATCCAAATCTTTGCAGTTTTCGATTAGAAGTAGGGCTGTCATAATCTTTGTGGTGCTGGCCATAGGCAAACGAACATCGGAGTTTAACGAATAAAGCACATCTCCTGTATCACCGCTTATTACTACCGCCGCTCTTGCAGACAAAGCTTTTATCGGCACCGAAATACTTACAATTAAAACTAAAAAAAGTAACGCGCAAACAAGTTTTTTCATCCTAAACACCCATAAATAATATGAGTGTTTGGACAAAATTATTCTATAGTATCAGTATCCTTTTTCTTACCAAAGAGGCTCTTTATTTTATCTATGAGTTCAGGAGCCATATTTATTGCCTTATCCATTGTACCCATTTCGTTATAAACGGGCAACATATGAACATTATCACCGTTTACCGCTATAAAGGCAACAGGGCTTACCGTCATCCCTGCACCGCCGCCACCGCCGAATACGGTGCCGCTATTCTTAGTTGGAAAATCACTGCCTCCTGTAGCCAAACCAAAAGAAATCTTTGATACAGGAATAAGGGTGATTTTACCTACAGTAAGCGGAGTTCCGATAATTGTATCTGCATCCACCATAGCACGAAGCTTTTCGGTTGCGATTTCCATAAGATTACTAAGATTATTATCGCCCATTTTTATCACTTTCCTTTTTTAATTTCAAGTACGCAAACAACATAGATATTAAAGCAATAACCGCATATATAAGTCTTGTTTTAACAGATATTGCCGTTTCAATTTCGGGGCTTAGTTTATCAAAGTCTGTATATATATTAACCTTTTTTACCGATAAATCAGTGTTTTGGTCTAAAAGATTTATTGTAGGATACACCGCCGCACAGACTGCTCCGTATGAAATTGCCGTGTTTGCCGCATTATCGCTTGCAATACTGATATTAAGTAAAAACTGCCTGAACTTTATCTTTTTAAGCATCCATATTATTCGTGAAACAGCAAGTTTTATAAGTGCGACTAAAAACTTTATACCCTCTATCTTTCCTTTTTCATTAAAGATTTTTGTTATAAAGTTTTCTTTTTTCTGTTTTTCTTCTGCGGTGGGTTTCTCTTGGTTACTCTCTGAGATTTGGGGCTTTTGAGGTTTCTGCTTTTTAGGCTTTGAACTGTCAAAAACCTTGATACCACCGTAAATAACTGATACTGTAAACTTGTCCTTGTACATCGTATCAGCACTTACAGGTATTATAAGCAGTAATAAGAGTAACAGTACTATACCGCCGATTATATATAAAGCTATCACCGTAACGCTTCCTTTGATACTTCGGCTTCGCCGTCTAATTCCTCTAAAATCGGCAGCTGTTCGCCAACATCATTCACAGC
The DNA here is from genome assembly GCA_017529165.1 of Clostridia bacterium. The sequence continues at coordinate 917 of JAFXNY010000154.1, read as the reverse complement.
ATTTTGCTCTTTAGGCAGCGGCGGTAAATCAGATAAATCTGAAAGCCCGAAACAACGCAAAAAGTTTTTAGTTGTGCCGTATAAAAGCGGTCTGCCTGGCAGTTCGAGCCTGCCACGCTCTTCTATAAGCTCTTTTTCGAGTAATGTGGTTATTACGCCCGAGCAGTCAACACCCCTCACCTGCTCTACAAAAGAACGGGTAACAGGTTGATTGTATGCTATAACCGATAACACCTCAAATGCGGCGCCCGATAGCGGTGTGCGGCGTTTTAGGTCAAACGCCTTTTTTATATATTCGGCATAATCGGTTTTAGTGGCTAACTGATACGAATTATCGAGCCTTAAAAGCTCAACACCGCTTAAACGCTCTTCAAGACGCATTTTAAGCTTTTCCGCCGCTTTTTCGATTTTCTCCGGTTTAACATCAAAGACCTGCGAGAGCCTGTCTATACTTATCGGGTCGCCCGATGCAAAAAGAACTGCCTCGAGGGCTGATACTATTTCATTGTTGTTCATTTCTCTTATGCCCCTTGATTAGTTTGATTTCTGCGTCCTCCATACTGCCGGAGCCTATCTCAATTCTGTTTGCCTTACAAAGCTCTAACACCGCTAAAAATGTGGCAACAAGCTCCGAACGGCTTTTGGCGGTTTTATACAGCGAACTGAGTTTTGTTTTACCCGAAAAGGCAAGTTTTCTTATAACAAAAACTATTTTGGTGGATACCGCTACTATCTTTTTTGCTACTATTCTTGTAAAGGGTGCTACGCTTACAGGCTCAAACCGTTTAGCACGGTTTACGGCAGACATATATGATGTTATGAGCATTTCACTGTCGTGTGTAAGCTCATAAGCCGAGTCAAAATCATAAACCGCAGGCGGCTTTACAAAACTGTCAAACCCCGCCGTCATAAGAGAT
>JAFXNY010000153.1 GCA_017529165.1 Clostridia bacterium | reverse complement strand
GGTAGTTATAGATGATATAAACAGTATAAAGAATACTATTCTCGAATCGAACATTAAAAATTTGCACAGCAAGAAAGAACATGTGAGTAATATTAAAAATAGAATCAGACAAGAAAATAAATCAGTTGATAACATGGTTTGTCCCAGATGTGGTGCAAAATTAGTGCAAAGGCAAGGGAGATACGGGAAATTTATCGGATGCTCGAATTATCCCAAATGTAGGTTTACAAAATAAAACTACATTTCGCAATTTGGATTAATTGATACAATTACTGCTTGACAAAATATAGTCGCAGATGTATAATGCGCTTAATGAGCAAAGGCGTTCATTTTTATGCGGATAATTCCGCGTAAAAATGGGCGCTTTTTTTATTTGTTTTAGAAGGTGAAAAGGATGAAAAAAGAGGGCGAAATAAGAATACCGTCCGGTTGCGCTATTGCCGCAGTCATATCTAAAACCGGCAAAATGATGACCGGGGAAAAAATCATAAAAGCAATGAAACCCATGCATGACCGTTCAAACGGTCTCGGCGGAGGATTTGCGGCATACGGCATTTATCCGGACTATAAGGATTTTTACGCATTTCATATGTTTTTTGATTGCCGTGATACAAGAAAGCAGTGCGAGGCATTCTTAAAAGAACATTTTGAAATTGTAAAGGGTGAAATAATCCCTACGCGCAAAATACCCGAAATAACCGACGAGCCGATTATATGGAGGTATTTTGTAACGCCACTGAAATCCGTGCTTGTCGATTTACAACTTGATGAAAAAGAATTTGTCGCAAGAACGGTTGTGAAAATTAACACAGAAATGAAAGGCGCCTATGTCTTTTCAAGTGGCAAAAATATGGGAACATTCAAGGCGGTAGGTTTCCCTGAGGATGTAGGCAGGTTTTACAGACTTGACGAATGCGAGGGTTACAGTTGGACTTCTCACGGCAGATACCCCACAAACACTCCCGGCTGGTGGGGCGGCGCTCATCCGTTTACGCTGCTTGATTATTCGGTAGTGCATAACGGAGAAATATCATCTTACGACGCCAACCGCCGGTTTATTGAAATGTTTGGTTATAAATGCAATTTGCAAACCGATACGGAAGTGATAACCTACATACTGGATTATCTCGTAAGGCGGCAAGGGTTGACGCTTAGCGAGGCGGCAAGCGTGATTGCGGCGCCGTTTTGGAGTACCATTGATTGTAAAACAGACAAATATGACAAGGAAAAACACAAATATCTGCGAACTATTTTTCCGAGTTTACTAATAACCGGCCCGTTTTCAATCATTTTAGGCTTTGACGGCGGACTTATGGCGCTAAATGACCGATTAAAACTTCGCTCAATGGTGGTAGGAGAAAAAGATGATGAGGTTCTAATAGCAAGCGAAGAAGCGGCAATTCGCATCATGGAGCCGGAAGCCGAAAACATCTGGTCGCCTGCCGGCGGTGAGCCGGTCATCGTTAAAGTGAAGGAAGGTGCGTTTTAATGGGAGTGGAATTCATATATCCGGAATTTGAAGTAAAAAGAGATATGGACCGCTGTATTGCTTGCAGAGTATGCGAGCGGCAGTGCGCAAATGAAGTGCATACGTTAAGCGCTGAACGCGGCGTTATGATAAGTGACGAAAGCAAATGCGTTAATTGCCAGCGGTGCGTATCTTTATGCCCTACACGCGCGCTTAAAATAGTAAAAAGCGACTGTACTCTCAGAGAAAACGCCAACTGGCAAAATGATACGATCAAAGAAATATACAAGCAGGCTTCAAGCGGCGGCGTTTTGTTATCGTCAATGGGCAACCCGAAACCTTTACCGGTTTACTGGGATAAAATTTTGCTTAACGCCTCGCAAGTAACAAATCCGCCCATTGACCCACTCAGAGAGCCAATGGAAACCAAGGTGTTTTTAGGCAAGAAACCCAATGCAATCGTGAGGGATAAAAGCGGAAAAATTGACTGCACGCTCTCCCCTCAAATCGAACTTTCAATGCCTTTAATGTTCTCCGCTATGAGTTATGGCTCTATAAGCTATAATGCGCACGCATCTCTCGCTCGCGCTGCAACTGAACTTGGTATTCTCTATAACACCGGTGAGGGCGGACTGCACGAAGATTTTTACCAATACGGTACGAATACGATTGTTCAGGTAGCATCAGGTCGTTTCGGCGTACACGAGGACTATTTAAGCGCAGGCGCCGCCATTGAAATCAAAATGGGGCAAGGTGCAAAGCCGGGTATCGGCGGTCATTTGCCGGGAGCTAAAATCGTAGGCGATGTATCAAAAACTCGTATGATACCCGAAGGGTCGGACGCCATATCCCCGGCACCTCACCACGATATTTACTCAATAGAAGATTTGCGGCAGTTGATTTTTTCTCTTAAAGAGGCAACGCAGTATAAAAAGCCGGTAATAGTAAAGGTTGCCGCAGTTCATAATATTGCAGCCATTGCCAGCGGCATTGCCCGAAGCGGTGCTGATATCATTGCGATAGACGGTTTTCGTGGCGGCACGGGCGCCGCACCTACAAGAATACGCGATAATGTAGGAATACCGATTGAACTCGCCCTCGCCGCAGTTGACAGCAGACTGCGCGAAGAAGGAATAAGAAATAATGTTTCACTCGTTGTTGGCGGTTCTATTCGCAGTGCGGCTGATGTGGTAAAGGCGGTAGCCCTTGGTGCTGATGCCTGCTATATCGCCACTGCGGCCTTGCTCGCTCTCGGCTGTCACCTTTGCAGAACCTGTCAGTCAGGCAAATGCAACTGGGGAATCGCCACCCAACGCCCCGACCTTGTAAAACGCCTTAATCCAGATACGGGCGCTGAGCGCCTTATAAACCTTATGACCGCCTGGCGCCACGAAATCAAAGAGATCATGGGCGGAATGGGTATAAACTCCATTGAGGCACTTCGAGGTAACCGGCTGATGCTCAGAGGCGTAGGACTAAACTCAAAAGAACTCGATATTTTAGGAATTTCTCACGCAGGTGAATAAATAATTATAGCAAAAAAGCGGAAAGTGTATTATAATATGAAAATAAATGCTGAACAGTTAAGTTTTAAAGAGTTGAATACTGCCATACGAAAGGCAAAAGACAAATGCGAAATTCTGAATACTATCGGTCAGCGGTTTATCGCGGCGGGTATGTCAGATAAAACCGTTACCGTAAACGGTATTCCGGGAAATGCACTCGGCGCCTATCTTAACGGCGGCAAGATACTTGTAAACGGCAACGCGCAAGATGCTGTAGGTGATACCATGAATGCCGGTGAAATCGTTATTCACGGCAATATAGGCGACGCCGCAGGTTATGCTATGCGCGGC
>JAFXNY010000152.1 GCA_017529165.1 Clostridia bacterium | reverse complement strand
ATCGGTACGGCTCCTCGAAGCTCAACAACCGGCACCATGGATATTAAAAAAGTAAGTACAATCTTGCCTATAGTTTTATTCCAAAAACCCAACTGCCTGCCCCCCTAAATATAAATCGTTTGTGCCGCCGCATTGAATATTTGCTTGAAGTAATCAAGGGTAGATATTCCGTTTTTCAAAGGTATAAACACAATAAAATAGCAAAGTGCCAAAACTGCGAAAGCTAAGAACAATATAACTATGAGTATGGAAATATTTATGCCTTTGCCCGTTTTAGCAGGCTTTTGAGGTGCTGCTGCTTCCTCTTCAAGAAAAATGCTATCTGACGAAGTTTCCTCATTTTCTGTCGCCTTTTCCTGAGGCTCTGTTTCTTGTTCGCTCGTTACCTCTACATCTTCTGTGCTTTCCTCATCCGAAAAATCAAAGCTTATATTATGGAGTGTATCTTCCACCTGTGGTTCTTCAATTTCGGGTTGAATATTTTCTATGTTCTCAGGCTCATCTTCAAACTCATCCATTCCTATAATAGGCTCATCTATTTTTTCTATAGCGGGAGTGCTATCCGTTTCCTGTTTTTCAATTATAAGCGGACTTGAAACCGTTTTTTCTGATGACTGCATTATGCTTATATCCTCAATATAAGGATGAATAAGCGTCTTCATTATAGACTTTCTTATAGTCCGGTTTTCCGTAAGCAGAATAATACTCTGATTTCCGCTTTCAATTATACAACCGCCGAAATACCCCTCGGGTGTTACCAGTGGAATGGAACCGGCAATAATATCAATAGAATCGTCAGACGCTATACCGTACGCCTTATTATCCGCCCTTTGAAGACCGTGATTTATTGCGGCGGCGCAAACGGCAATCAGCCCGTCCTCCCCGAAAAGAGGTCCACAGGAAATTATTATCTGACTTCTCGATACTGCTCTCGCAAGAGAGTTCACATAAGCTTTCTTATCCTTAGCTTTATCATTAAGAAGTCGCATATGGCAACAACTGCCGAGATTAAACTCAAACTCAAAATCTGCGGCTGTCATATAATATACAATGTCAACTTTAATATTCTGTATCATTTTTATCTCCTTTGGACTTCGGTTTCTATAAATAATTTTATTCTATAAATGTATATTCTATTCCCTGTATTGCTTTTTCGATAAGTGGCTCAATTTCGAGATTTTTCTCTGCCGCTTCGCATTGACCATCTTTAGGGCGGGTGTGCGGATGCCTTGGGGTAAACACAGTGCAACAGTCTTCATACGGCAAAATCGATGTCTGGAAAGCATCTATCTTTTTTGAAATAGATACGATTTCTTCTTTATCCATACCTATAAGCGGACGAAGTACCGGCAAAGTGCAAACGCCATCGGTAGCACCGAGCGCATAAATAGTCTGGCTTGCAACCTGACCTAAACTTTCCCCTGTTATAAGACCTAAACATCCGTTTTCTCTTGCCACTTTCTCGGATATTCTCATCATCATTCTGCGCATTATAAGCGTAAAATAATCTTCGGGGCACTTTTTGCCTATTTCCTCTTGTATCTCGGTAAACGGCACTATCGCAAGTTTAATAGGACCACTGTAGAGAGCAACCTTTGATAATAAAGTTTTAACCTTTTCCTCCGCCCTTATACTTGTATAGGGAGGACTTGCAAAATGAACTGCAAAAAGAGATAGTCCCCTTTTAGCCATAAGATATGCGGCAACAGGACTGTCAATTCCACCGGAAATGAGTACCGCCGCTTTGCCGGAGGTGCCGGTAGGCAGACCGCCTGCGCCTTTTAGCTGATTACCTCTTATATATGCGCCCTTTTCCCTTATTTCAACCGTTATTATAACTTCGGGTGAGTGCACATCAACCTTTAGATGTGGGTATGTCTCTAACAGCTTTCCGCCTAACTGTTCGCATATTTTAGGAGAGGTAAACGGAAACTTTTTATCAGCTCTTTTTGCCTCGACCTTAAAGGTTTTAACATTTTTAAGAGTAGTTTTAAGATAATCGGGTGCACTACTTAAAATAACATCCATATCCTTTTCGCATATACCGGCACGGCAAAACGCCGCTATACCGAATATACGGCTTATGCTATCTAAAGCGGAATCAAAATCAAAATTATCTCCCTTAGGCTCAATATAAACAGTTGATTGTGATTTAGTAACGCTAAACTCACCGTATTTCTTGATACGGCGTTTAATAGTTGATACCATTTTATCTTCAAAAACGGAACGGTTAAGTCCTTTAAGGGATAACTCTCCGTCCTTTATTAAAATAACTTCAAGCATTTATTTAACCTTTCTTAAAGACGCTTTAGCACTCTTTACCTCGAGGATGAGGCTATCTATATCCTCCGCAGTATTAAATCGGGAAAAGCTTATTCGCAGTGCACTATCCACACGCTCACGAGATAGTCCCATTTTATTTAATACATAACTGCCCTTGCCCTTGGCGCACGCACTGCCCGAAGACACATAAATACCTTTACTCTCTAAATAATGCATAAGCGTTTCCGAGCGGTAGCCCTCAACCGATATGTTAAGCACAAACGGCAAGGATATTTTAGGTGAGTTAATTCTCACACCGTCAATATTTTTAAGGCTCTCTACTGCATAATCACGCAGTTTTTTTACGCTTTCAAGATTAGCGTTTATATCATCTACTGATTTTATTGCGCCGTAAAGACCGCAAATAGCAGGTACCGCTTCGGTACCCGATCGAAAGCCTTTTTCCTGACCGCCGCCGAGCATTAAGGGCTTTATTGTAACGCCCTTTTTAATATACATAAAGCCGATACCCTTAGGACCGTGAATCTTATGAGCAGAAGCAGTTATTATATCTGCACCGAGCGTTTTTACATTTATAGGCATTTTGCCAAACGCCTGAACACAGTCACAGTGCAGTATTGCCGGTGCGCCTACAAAGTCTATAGCACGGCGAGCGGCAGATACCGGCAGTATAGCGCCTGTTTCATTATTTACAAGCATAATACTTACAAGTATTGTTTTTTCGTTTATTGCCCCTATAATACTTTCTTCGCTTATTGTGCCGTCACCAGAAGGCTTAATTCTTACAACCTCAAAGCCCTCTTCTTCGAGCCTTTTTATAGGCTCAAGCACACTTGGATGCTCAATCTCGGTTGTAACTATTCGATTCCCCCGCTTTTGGCGTGAATAAGCCGCACCTAATATCGCCGTATTATTGCCCTCAGTACCGCCGGAGGTAAAATATATCTCCGATTCACTGCACGATAGCATATCGCAAACGGCTTTTCGAGAGGCGGACACCCTTTTTTCTGCGTTGTAACCTAAAACATGCAGACTTGACGGATTACCGAAATCATCGCACAACGCTTTATTTATTTCGTCTATTGCCTCTTTGCAGGGCATGGTTGTTGAGCTATTATCCAAATAGACAATATTTTCCAAATAAGTCACACTTTCAACTGATATACATAGTTATTATACAATATACTATAAAAATAAACAATACCGAATTGACAAAAAACGCAAAAAATCTGCGGCAGAACATTGCCGCAGATTTTTGGAAGATTATTCTGATATATCGGTTGCTTCGGACATAAAAGTACGCAGTATCTCATTGGTTTCGGGGAAATCTTCGGTAGTGTAAATATGGAAGTCATCCTTATTTTCTACATAGAGCGTTACATCTGCAACTGCTCTTTTGGTCTGGTTTTCTTCTGAATATAACTCCTCGCCTACCGCTTTGAGTTCTTTTTTATAAACTTCAATTATTCCTTTCGCCTGAGCTTTTGTAATTCTGCCATCAAGATTTATGTAGTCTTCCTCCTGCCGCTCATAGTCTCCCCATACTTCAACACGGTTGCCCTGAGCGCCGTCTAAAATCTTATAAAACTTTTCAAAACGGTTTTCGCTCGCATAAACTGCAAAAAGCTCTTTTTTAAGTTTTGTTTTATCTACAAAGTATTCACGAGTAAATTGCTTATCGCCTTTTTTATCAAAATAATAGAATATTCTGACATAAGTATGAGGTGTATCAAAAACATCCATATACTCATCATCAGCGCCTTTTTCGATAATGGCCTTATGAAGAGCCAAGGCATATTTTGAATCGGTGAAATCAACATTGGCATCATCAAAATCTACCGTTGCAGATATTATTTTCTTCTCTTCTGGGATACGCTTTTCGTACCCGAAGGCGCCTGTTGCAATTATTACAGCTATTATGCCGTAAGCTAAAACGGAAACACCGCCTAAAACAACCGATTTCTTAAACTTCTTAAAGCCACGTTCAGTTACGGCACCGTAAACCACAGCGGTAATAACAGCACCTAAGACAAAGGAAATAAGTCCTATTAAGCTTAATTCTTTAGTATCGGCGGACAACACGAATATCTCGCTTAACGCATAACCGCCGCAAATACCGGCTAAAATCCCGCAGATAATATAGATAAACTTGTAAGCGTACGCCTGCTCTGAGCGTTCAGCCTTGCGGGAATTGTAAAGCAGAGCGGAAATCAAAGAAAATATTACTGTAAACTCTATAGCGGCGAATACCGTGCCAAAAGAGGATGAAAGGCTGTAATTATCGGTATAAGCAAAGGTTATTCCCTTTTCACCTAAATAGTATATGGGAGAAAGTGCTCTTAAAATTGCGGTGTTTAATGTAGAGTAGCCTGTAAGATATTTATCACACAATGCGTGTATTATACCGCCTACTACAAGCACCGCCGCATTGAACCCGAAGAAAGACAGTATAAGGTCAAATGCGCTTCCGGCACAGATTATGAAAACCAACGAGAATGTGGACGCGGCGAGTATATAAAGCACATTTACAAAATACGCCGAAGCTATTTGGGAAAATGTGCCCATAACATATGTAGGATAAAAAGCCGACAGTGCAGAAAATGCAATGTATCCAATCGTTACAGGAATTAAAATCTCTATGATTCCTGCCGTAAGGCGAGAAAAAAGCAGTCCCGTTCTCGTAAGAGGTAGTGAGTGGAAAATATCGCTTGAGCTTTTTTTGTAAAGGTATGAGAAGTTTACAAAATTACTAACACATACAAGCATTACAGATATAACCGCTGTTACACCGTAAAAGACATTTAACATAGAAGGAGAGGTATATTCCGGTGCTCTAAAGCTCATTCTGCTTAAGGTTGTTAAAAATATACCCGGGCAAAAGATAAGCATTGCTATAGACATAAGTATTATTATGCCGGTGTTTTTAGCAATGGTTGAACCAAGAAGACCTAAAGCCGGACTCGTTTTATTCTTCGATACTTTTAACATCATAACCTAATACCTCCAATTCATAAATAAATGCTTCTTCAAGGCTTACATCGATACACTCAAAGAACTTAGGACTAAGCCTCTCAATAAACGATACAATCTCTTCTTTTTCCCCTCGCGCAACAAGCTGTATAACAGAGCCTGTGCGCTCGATTTTCATAAGGTCAAGCCCGTCAAATACGCTCGTTTCCGGAACGCTCTCAAATACGGCCTGAACCTTGTGTATCTTGCCTCTTACATCATCAACGCCGCCGTCCGCTATGAGCTTACCGTTATGTAAAAGCGAGATATGGTCGCACATATCCTCTATTTCTCTTAAATTGTGGGAGGCAATGATAACCGTCATATTGTACTTTTGCGTACAGTCGATTATTATGTTCGAAAGCGTTTTCCGCATTACAACATCAAGTCCGTCAAACGCTTCATCTAAAAGCAGATAGCGTGGTTTGGTGGAGAGCATAAGTATCAGCGCCGCCTGCCTTCTCATACCTTTTGAAAAGGTTGAAAGTCTGGCTCTTTCATCAAGCGGAAAAACGCTTAAAAGATAATTATAGGTATCGGTATCAAAGTTTTTATATGTACTTTTATAAAAGCTTGCCATTTCTTTAAGATTTGACTGGGGCAGAAAATACGGTGTATCACCTAAAAAGGCGATTTGAGATTTAACTGACGGATTATTAAAGCTCGATATACCGTCAATACCTACTTTCCCGAAATCAGGCTTATACACTCCGCTTATACATCTAAGCAGTGTAGATTTACCCGAACCGTTTGAACCCACAAGACCGTAAACGCATCCGTCGTCTATTTCAAAGCAAACACCATCAAGCGCTTTTTTGCCTTCAAAAACTTTTGTAAGATTTAAAGCCGTCAGCATTACTTTTCCTCCTTATAAATATCATTTATGATTTTGTTAAGAGCCCTGGTGTCAAGCCCTAAATCGTGAGCCGATTTTACCGCCGTGCGAAAATCGTCCTGCGCTCTTTTTACAATGGCATTTGAAGCACTATCGTCATCAGACACAAATGAACCTTTGCCCTTTACCGAATAAATTATGCCTCCCGCCTCCAAAACAGCATATGCCTTTTGAACGGTATTTGGGTTTACGCTGAACTTAAGTGCCAACGAGCGTACGCTCGGCATCTGGTCTCCGCCGGAAATAAGCCCCAAGGCTTTAAGCTTTATAAAGCCGTTTACTATCTGATCGCATATTGGCACTCCGCTTTTCAGATCCAACGCAAACATAACATCACTCCCTTTCTTTAGTGTACTATGTGAATTAGTACACTTGTATATTACCACCGCTTTTATGTTTTGTCAAGCACTTTTTTCAAAAAAATCGGGGAGAAAAAATGCTTGACCTTTTATATATGTTATGGTATAATGGCTCTACCTCTGGAAGGTTCTTTTTTTTTGGAAAAATAACCTGTCAGTCTTCCTATGCGTTATATTGTATTGTGCTTTCTTTTTGCCTCTATATATGGTAAAAAGTACAATTAACGGGTAGGGTGTTTGAGGGAGGCGTTTCTTATCAGGAAAAATCTGATAAAGAAAAAAATAATTCCGTAAAGCGGGAGGTGCCGTTATGAGAGTAAAAATCACACTTGCATGTACAGAATGCAAACAGCGCAATTACAACACGATGAAAAACAAAAAGAATGATCCTGACAGACTTGAGATGAACAAGTACTGCAGGTTCTGCAGAAAGCACACCTTGCACAAGGAAACAAAGTAAGGAGTGGGAAAATGAAAATTGTAAATAAGATTTGTCAGATTCTCGCCGTTGTTTTATCCCTTGGTGCTCTGGTTCTTTTCTTTACAAAGTTTGCAACCATTGCCTTTTCAGGCGGTGAAGCAAGTTTTGTAGGTGCGGAGTTGGGATTTGGCATTAAGAAGACCATAGGAGACGCAACATATGATATGGCGCGTTCGGCAGATATCCTTTTCTGTTTCTTCCTTACGGTGTTCGGCCTAATCTTCAGTATCTTCTCATTCAAGTCAAAGGGGCTTCGCTATACCGTTCCGGCAGTAGGTATTATTGACGGTGTTTATATGCTGGTTATAGCGCTCAGCAAACCTAACTTGTTTGTTGATACCCGTCCGTTGCCGATTGTGAGCTCAGTTACCTATGGTAAAGGAGTGCTTCTTGCAGCAATAGCTTTAATTCTTTTTGCAATAGCCGCAGCCGCATATCTTCTTATTGACGATTACCTTGAAGTTAAAGCTTCAAAGGGCTCTAAGAAAACTATATTCGGTCGTATAGCCGCTTTCTTTAAGGACTATAAGAGCGAAATTAAGAAGATTGTTTGGCCGGGAATAAAAGAAGTTCTTAAGAACACACTTATAGTTCTTATTATGTGTCTTATCGTGGGCGCATTCATCTGGCTTTTGGACTTCGGCCTCGGCAAGCTGTTAGAAGTAATCCTCGGTTAATCGGAGGTGGACTTAAAGTGGCTGAAAACAAGCAAGCAAAATGGTATGTAGTTCACACCTATTCCGGATATGAGAATAAGGTTGCGAGCGACCTTGCAACTATGGTGGAAAGCCGTGGTATGCAAGATTTAATTCAGGACATTCATATTCCTATGGAAACCGTAACCGAAACTAAGGACGGTGTTACAAAGGAATATGAGCGGAAAGTATTTCCTGGTTATGTCCTTATTAAAATGATTGTCACTGATGACAGCTGGTATGTTGTCCGCAACATAAGAGGCTGTACAGGGTTTGTGGGTCCCGCTTCAAAGCCGGTTCCGCTAACTGAAAAGGAAGTAGCCGCATTAGGCGTTGAAAAGCACACCGTCGAAGTAGGTTACAAGGTTGGTGACACGGTCAAGATTATAAGCGGTCCGTTAGAGGGCTACAGCGGTGTAGTTAAATCGCTTGACACTTCGGCTAACAGCGTTTGTGTTGTTTTGTCTATGTTCGGCAGGGAGACACCCGTTGATCTTGAGCTTGACCAGATTTCTTTAGACTAAATTGTTAATACGCAATAATTTGCTTATTAACTCCGGCATATAGGTTTTTTGCAGTGAGGTTAACCGTCTGTAAAATGTGAGCGCTTATATGTCACGGTGGGAGGAATGGGAAGAAGACCATTCCGCCAAGTGTTAAGTTAAATTGCAGTTTAGCTTAAAAAACACGGTTACCACGAATAATGGAGGTGCTAATTATGGCTCAGAAAATTGTAGGTTATATCAAATTGCAGATCCCCGCAGGCAAAGCGACTCCGGCTCCACCGGTAGGCCCTGCGCTCGGTCAGCACGGTGTAAACATTATGGAGTTTACCAAGGCGTTTAATGAAAAGACAAAGAATGATGTAGGTATGATTATTCCTGTAATCATCACCGTTTATGCAGACCGTTCTTTCACATTCATTACAAAGACGCCCCCTGCCGCTGTTCTTATAAAGAAAGCTTGCGGCATTGAAACCGCATCAGGCACACCTAACAAAACAAAGGTTGCCAAAATCACACGCGAACAAATAAAGAAAATCGCAGAAACCAAAATGCCCGATCTTAACGCTGCTAACATTGAATCGGCTATGAGTATGATAGCCGGTACAGCTCGCAGTATGGGCGTTGAGGTTGTAGACTGAGCGGGGAGGTAACTTTAATATGAAACACGGAAAGAAGTATAACGAGAGCGCAAAGCTTATAGAAAAAGGCAAGCTTTACGATCTTGATGAAGCGGTAGAAGTTGCCGTTAAAACCGGCTCAGCCAAGTTTGATGAGACGGTTGAAGTTCATGTTCGCTTGGGCGTTGACTCAAGACACGCCGACCAGCAGGTAAGAGGCGCTGTTGTTCTCCCCAACGGAACAGGTAAAACTGTTAGAACTCTTGTTCTTACAAAGGGCGATAAAGCCGATGCGGCTAAAGAGGCAGGCGCTGATTTTGTAGGTGCTGAAGATTTAGTTGCTAAAATACAGAATGAAAACTGGCTTGACTTTGATGTTGTTATTGCCTCCCCCGATATGATGGGTATGGTAGGTAGGCTCGGTAAGGTTTTAGGCCCTCGCGGTCTTATGCCGTCACCGAAAGCCGGCACGGTAACACCCGATGTTGCCAAAGCCGTTACAGAGGCAAAGGCAGGTAAAATCGAGTACAGGCTCGATAAGACCAACATCATTCACTGCCCGATAGGCAAGGTTTCATTTGGTGCTGAAAAGGTTAAGGAAAACCTTGAGGCTGTAATGTCTGCTATTGTTAAGGCAAAGCCTGCTGCAACCAAGGGCCAATATATTAAGTCCTGCGTTCTGGCAACAACAATGGGCCCCGGCGTAAAGCTTAATGTGGCAAGATTCGGTAACTAATAAGTTTTATAAAAAAACCGCAGACATTATTTGTCTGCGGTTTCAGCCTGTCAAAAAACTTAATTTTTAAGCATTTGCGTAGCGAGAGCTACGCATTATGTTTTTCCGGTGACATGTGCGGCGGAAAAACTCCTTGTAAGCGAAAACCGTTTTTTCAACCTT
>JAFXNY010000151.1 GCA_017529165.1 Clostridia bacterium | reverse complement strand
CCTTTTCCGATACCGAGAATTCTCAACGTCATTTCGAGGCAGGCGGTAGCCGAGTTCATACAAACGGCTCTTTGGGTGCCGCAATACTCCGCTATTCTTTTCTCAAAATATTTTGTTTTTGGACCGGTGGTAATCCAACCAGATTTAAGTGCTTCAACAACATTATTGATCTCAAGCTCGGATATATCCGGAGGTGAGAAAGGAATTGTCATTATGTAGCTCCCCTTCGAAACTTAGTTGCGCAAATTGCACACTTTTACAACTATGAATTATATCATACAAATATATATATTGCAAGTATTTTTGTATCAAAAATACATTTTTTAATGTGCATATTTGATAATTTTTTGTCCAAATGCGTAGAGTTTTTTGTTGGTTTTACAAAAAAACACAAAATTATTGACAAAGCGGTGCAAATGTGCAATAATAAACACAAATTTGAATTCGTTTTTGATAGAGGCGCGGTGCTTAAAAGTAGCATTTTGTGTAAAGGCATTTGCAATTTGTGAAAGGAATCACCGCCGAAGGAAATCGGCTTTGCCTTAGAGCCTTTTTTCTGGGCTGTCGGGGAACACCCGATAGACTGTCGCGATTATTCGCGGAGGGCTATCATACCCGTTATATTTAACGCCTGTGATACGCCCTGTATCATAGGCGTTTTCGCGTAAAAAGGAGATTGTTGAAAATGAAGAAAATTATTGCTTTGATTGCAGTGTTGGCGATGGTGATAAGCCTTGCCGCGTGCGGCGGCAGCATAGATCCGAATAAGGATCTTAATAATGTTAAGTCTGCCGGTGTGCTTAAAGTAGGTATGGAGTGTGCTTATGCTCCTTTTAACTGGACCCAGACAGATAACAGTGACGGTGCGGTTAAAATAGCAAATGCAGAGGGATATGCAAACGGTTACGATGTGCAGATAGCAAAGAGCGTAGCGAACAGGCTCGGCGTAAAGCTCGAGGTTTACTCTTATGAGTGGGATGCGCTCATCCCTGCGGTTGAATCAGGTAAGCTTGATTGTATTATAGCCGGTATGAGCCCTACTGATGAGAGAAAAGAAACAATTGATTTCTCTTCAAATTACTATATTTCAAACCTTGTTATTATCACAAAGAAGGACAGTTCTTATGCTTCTGCAACTTCACTTGCAGACTTTGCAGGTGCTAAAATCAATGCACAGGACGGTACATTCCACGCAGATGCCGCAAAGCAGATCAAGGATGTTAAGACCGAAGTTGCGAAGGACTTTACCGTGCTTTACGCGGCAGTAACCTCCGGCACTATTGACGGATATATTGCCGAGGAGCCTACCGCTTATGCTATGTGTGCTAAAAATGATGATTTAACATATGTTGCTCTTGTAAATAATGATACAGGATTTAAGTGTGATGAGGGCGATACAGCTATTGCGGTAGGACTTAGAAAAGGCTCATCGCTTAACGGAGATGTATCCGCCGCCATTGATGAGATTACAGAGGATTCCCGTGCTGATCTTATGAAGAGAATGGTTGATATTGCACCTGCTGAGGAATAATACCGGAGTTTAGAAAATGTCAATTTTTTCAGATATTGCGATAGTTTGGTCAAAATACGGTACGCAGATTTTAAGCGGTATCGGCAATACGGTGCTTATCTCTATTGCCGGTACGCTTAT
>JAFXNY010000150.1 GCA_017529165.1 Clostridia bacterium | reverse complement strand
GCCTTTACACTTATCCATGCGTGAGGAAATATTCTCGCTATCGTTGTTTGCAAGGCATATTCCGCCTTTTCTTATAACGGCATTATAAAGCTCAAACTTGGTACCGAATACATTATCTACCGAATGGAAAGTATCAAGGTGCTGTTCGCCTACAGAGGTTATAATTCCGTAATCGGGATGTGCGATATCGCAGATTTCTTTAATGTCCCCTGTCTTTTTAGCACCCATTTCGCAAATGAATATCTGTGTTTGCGGTTTTAGGCACTCCCTGACAGTGCGCACAACACCCATAGGTGTATTAAAGCTTTGAGGAGTGCATACAGTATTATACTTTTCACTTAAAATACGGCTTAGAATAAACTTGGTAGTGGTCTTGCCGTAGCTTCCGGTAATACCTATAACCTTAAGCCCACTAAATGAGCTTAGTATCCGCTTTGCATCATTTATATAGTGCCTGCTGATAAGCTTTTCGGCAGGGGCGTTAACCGTTTTTGTAATTATAACAATTATGGGTGTTACAGATGAGAGCATAAACAACAAAACAACTGCACACTTGCCTATGGTGTTTTTGGGAAATACTTCATAAAGGCTTATAAGCACACCGAGAATTATTACCGCCGTGCAAAAAAGGCGCTTTACCCTGCTGGTAAACACAAGCGGTTTTATGGCTGTTTTTTTGCACTTAATTGCCATAGGTACCCTTACCGCCAAAACACAAAAGGCAACTATCAGCGATATTAGATACCGTTCTTTGAGAAAGAGCACAGAGAATATGCAGTACAGAAACGCCTGAATACAGGCAAAGAGTGTAAACGAATCTTTAAGCCAATTAAAATAGCGTGATATAAAATAAGAATTCTGCTGAAGCATTTGATATTGAGCGTAAAGCGAAAACACCGCCGAAACGCTCAAGAGAATTATGCAAAAACTGATATATATATTCATAAAACTCTCCCTACTTTATAAAGGCGTTAAGTATTGCGTTTACCTCATACGGTTTTTCGCAAAAGGAAAAATGCCCCGTACCTTTGATTACACAAATACCGCAATCGGCTATTTTATTCTTTATTATTTCCGCACTCGAAAGCGGAGTATCGGTATCGTTTTCACCCCAAATAAGAAGTGTTGGGCACTTTATATTCCCGATAATATCTCTAAGGTCAGTATTAACAAGCGATACCATAGTATTTCTAAGTACCGGCGGTGCGGCGTTATAATCTGCCGAGCCGTAATGCTTTCTCGCCTTATCCAAAAGCCCACCGCTGAAGTTATTTATAACAGGCAAGCTTAGTATCTTCTTTATACGCTTAAAGTTTTTAGCTCTGCGTTTTTGTTTTTTAGTTTTTTCTGCAACAATACCTGCCGAATCTAAAAGCACTATTTTATTTGGGTTTATAAGCCCTTTGCCCGATAAAGCCAAAATTACCCTGCCACCGTGCGAATGACCTATAAATACAGCCTTTTTACTATCGACTTTGTTTAGTTTCAAAAACTCTAAAACAAACTCGCAATAGTTATCTATATCCCAAGGCTTTTTCATAACCTCACTTTTGCCGCAACCGGGGAAGTTTACAGCATAGAACCTACAACGGTCTGAAAAAGCCGCTATTATGCCCTTATAAACATCAAAAGAAGAGCCCCAACCGTGAAGTAACACCACCGGTATATCGCCCTCACCCGATATTAAATATTCAGTTTTAAGACCGCAGATTTGCGCTTCCATAAAACCGCCCTTTCAAGCATATATAGTGTACCGAGATATATTATATCATAAATAGCCACAAAAAAGAAGTGTTTTTTGATAAAAAAATCTTAAAATTACCTCTTGACAGTACCCCCCCGATGTTATAATACCTTGTACTTTTTAGAAAGTGAGGAATTAATTTATGAAAATTGCTAAACCTGAACTTAAGGTTGTTCGTTTTGCAAGCGAAGATGTTATTGCAACAAGTATATTTGCCGTTCTTCAAAATGACGGAAGTTACAATGTTTATAGCGGAGCTATTGATTCTGTCGTTCCGGAAACTGACGGTTGGCACGTCAATATGGATACGACAACAACATTGTACAACTGGTCTGAAGAAAAGTTTAACGAAGAGAAGAACAAATTGGGATACGATGTAATGTATCTGGCATATTTGGGTACATATAATGATAGTCAGTATTATACCAACGGTGCACCCTTTGAAGTACAATTTGAAGCCGGCGGTCAAGGTGGAACGGGCGGTCCGACCCCCGGTTCTGGTCCTGCCATTCCTGGTTTCCCGGGTTTTGGTAATTAATACCGCAAACATCTGTTAACACAAATTGCAATAAATGCAGTTGAGCTTTGCTCGGCTGCATTTTTTTGCTATAAAGTATCTGCAATTACGGCGTAAAACGATATATTTTGCATAAATGCAAAATGCGATATAACCGCTTCGCAGTTGCGATATATCTTGCCTTACTCGATGCGATATGATATTTGCCCTCGTCCGCTCAAGCGGACATATCGTGTGCCGCAGGCACATATCGCACACCATTTGTGTATATCGCTTGCCAACAGGGCAAATATCGCTGCCGAGTGTTCTAAAACGCTCGGCATTTCGGAAAAGATTTAATTACTATAATGCGAAAAAAACTGAAAAACTTAAAATTACCTCTTGACAGTACCCCCCCCCGATGTTATAATGCCTTGTACTTTTTAGAAAGCGAGGAATTAATTTATGAAAATTGCTAAACCTGAACTTAAGGTTGTTCGTTTTGCAAGCGAAGATGTAATTGCAACAAGTTTGTTTGCGCTTCGTAACGGAGCTAATTACGATATCTACAGCGGTGCTGTTGATTCAACCGCTCCGGATGCTAACGGTAGGTGGCACATCAACTGGGGTAGCCAGCAATATACTTGGAATCAAACAGAGTTTGACGAGAACAAAACAAACATTTTACTTAACCCACTTTACGATGCGTATTATGAAGATGGTAACTATTACACCAACGGTGTTTACCATACGGAGACCGATGGTAGTTCTGCTGTTGTAAATGGCCCTGAAGCACCAAGCGGTTTTCAACCGGGACCCAGTATTTTCCCATAATACCTCAAATATCTACTAACGCAAATTGCAACAAATGCAGTTGAGCTTTGCTCGGCTGCATTTTTGTTTTTGATACAAAGTGTTTCAGTCCGCCACATCTTTTTGAGAAAACATAAAAAAGCACTTGAAAGCAACCGATATATCTGTTATAATATATCGAACAGATATTCGGCAAGGGAGGATTATTATGGATAGAACCCCTTTAAGTGCAAACCAAGAAAAAGTGTATAGATTTTTAGTAAAACGGCTGGAAAGCGGACTTCCGCCAACTGTAAGAGAAATATGCGAAGCTACAGGTCTTCACTCAACCTCTTCCGTACACGCAATACTCAGTTTCCTTGAGGAAAACGATTATATAGTCAGGGACGCCAAGTTTTCAAGGGCAATTCGCCTTAAAGATGATTTTAATTCGTCTATGGTGCCGCTTGTTGGTAAAATCACTGCCGGCCAACCTATTTTAGCAGTAGAACAAATTGAAGATTATATTCCCTACCCTACGAGTGATTCCGATGGCCTTTTTGCGCTTAAAGTTGTAGGTCTTAGTATGAAAAATGCAGGCATTCTTGACGGGGACATTGTAATTGCCGATAAAAATGCGCCTTGCAGAAACGGCGATATCGTTATTGGTATGGACGGTGACAGTGCCACTGTAAAGCGATTGCTCATTAAGGACGGTCAGGTTATATTTATGCCGGAAAACCCTGATTTTTCGCCGATTTACCCAAAAGAGCCAAAGGTGCTCGGCAAGGTTATAGGCTCGTTCAGGAAGTACTGATATGCTTAAATATGTTGAGATATTTACAGACGGCGCCTGTTCCGGCAACCCGGGTCCGGGCGGTTGGGGTGCGATACTCAGGTACGGCAAAAGCAAAAAAGAAATGTCCGGCGGCGAAGAAAACACCACAAATAACAGAATGGAGCTGACTGCGGTGATTAAAGCTCTTTCTGCCCTTAAGGAACCCTGCCGTGTAAGGCTTACTACCGATTCAAAATATGTGTGCGACGGTATGAACTTAGGTTGGGCACGGCAGTGGCAAAGCAACGGTTGGAAAAAGGCTGATAAAAAACCGGCGCTTAACACCGAGCTTTGGGAAGAGCTATTAAAGCTTGACGATATGCACGAAATAACATTCAACTGGGTGCGTGGGCACAACGGGCACAAAGAAAACGAGCGGTGCGATAAGCTTGCCGTAGAATACTATCAAAGATTTAAGGGGAAAAAGGAAAATGAGTAAAAAAGTAAGATTTTTAGTGTTTAGTTCAATAATAGCGGCGCTTTACGCCCTGTTTACATATGCGGCGGCGTTTTTTAATTTGGCTTACGGCCCCATACAGTTCAGATTTTCAGAAGCACTTAATGTGCTTTGCCTGTTTACGCCTGCGGCAATACCGGGTCTTACCGTTGGTTGCCTAATAGCAAACATATTTTCCTTTAACCCGATAGACCTTGTAATGGGCACATCGGCAACGCTTATTTCGGCAGTTTTTATGTACCTTTTACGAAATGTTAAAATAAAGAGCTTTCCGTTTTTATCCCTTTTAATGCCTGTTATAGCCAACGGAATTATAGTAGGCCTTGAAATAGCTTTATTTTTTACCGAGGGCGGTGCCTCACTTACAGGATTTTTGGTTGCGGCGGCAGAAGTAGCTATAGGCGAGCTTGCGGTTATGTTTACGCTCGGCACTGCACTTTATTATCTGCTTAAAAACAATCCTAAAATCTTAAATATAAACTAAAAGCAAAACTTAACGCCGGCTTGTTAGCCGGCCTTTTTTGTTGCCTTTTAATTGACAAAAAGTAATGGGTGTTATATAATATTTCAGTATTATTTAATATATCTTAAGGAAGTAAAATTATGCAATGGACCTCACTTAACGATTTAAGAGAAAAATACTTGAGTTTTTTTGAGTCAAAAGGGCATTTGAGACTTGATAGCTTTTCGCTCGTTCCTAAGGGCGATAAGTCTCTTTTGCTTATAAACTCCGGTATGGCTCCTATGAAAAAATACTTTACAGGCGAGGTAACACCGCCCCGTAACCGTGTTACCACCTGCCAAAAGTGCATAAGAACGCCTGACCTTGAAAGAGTAGGTCATACTGCACGGCACGGCACATTTTTTGAAATGCTCGGCAACTTCTCTTTCGGTGATTACTTTAAGCACGAGGCGATTAAATGGGCATGGGAGTTTTTAACCGTAACTCTCGAAATACCGGAAGACCTATTATGGCCCTCTGTTTACGAAGAGGATGACGAGGCATACGCTATATGGCGTGATGAAATCGGCGTTCCTACAGACCATATCGTAAAACTCGGCAAAGAGGATAACTTCTGGGAGCACGGCACAGGTCCTTGTGGTCCATGCAGTGAGATATACTTTGACCGTGGCGAAAAATACGGTTGCGGAAAAGAAAACTGCCGCCCGGGTTGTGACTGTGACAGATATATGGAAATCTGGAACAATGTGTTTTCACAGTTTAATAATATGGGTGACGGCACATATACCGAGCTTGAGCACAAAAACATAGACACTGGTATGGGACTTGAGCGCCTTGCCTGCGTTATGCAGGGAGTGGATAATATGTTTGAGGTGGATAGTATCAGAAACACCTTAAACGAAGTTTGCCGTATTTCAGGCAAAACCTACGGAAAAGATACAAACACGGATATTTCAATCCGTGCCATAACCGACCACGCAAGAGCCGCAACCTTTATGATAAGTGACGGTATCATCCCCTCTAACGAAGGCAGAGGTTATGTTTTAAGAAGATTATTGCGCCGTGCGGCAAGACACGGAAGATTACTTGGCATCAAAAAGCCATTCCTGTGCGAGATTGCAGATTCAGTAATAAGCGAAAACAAGGCAGGATATCCCGAAATATTTGAAAAGCAGGAAATAATCAAAAAGGTTATTTTAAGTGAAGAGGAAAGCTTTGCAAAAACTATCGACCAGGGGCTTAGTATTTTAGGCGAACTTATGAAAAACGGCGGCAAGCTTTCGGGTGAAGACGCATTCAAGCTCTATGATACCTACGGTTTCCCGCTCGACCTTACAAAAGATATCCTCGCCGAAAACGGTATGACGGTTGATGAAGACGGCTTTAATAAACTAATGCTCCGCCAGCGTGAGCTTGCCCGCTCTTCAAGAAAAGCGGAGGACGGTGAGAGCTGGAGCAGTAACGATTTAAGCTTTGATGGTATCGCCAAAACCGAGTTTTTAGGATACGCTGACAATTCTTGCAAGGCAACTATAATTGATATTGTTGTAAACGGCGAACACACCAATAAAGCAAATAATGAAAATGCGATTATTATACTCGATAAAACCGTTTTCTATGCAGAAAGCGGCGGCCAGGTAGCAGATACGGGTGAAATTAAGGCAGATAAAGCAACACTCACTGTTACTGATGTTAAGAAAAACTCGTCAGGAGTTTTCATGCACTCGGTTAAGGTTAAAGGTGAAATTGCTGTAGGAGACAGTGTTAACGCCTGTATAGATACCGGGCGCCGAAATAAAATCCGTGCAAATCACACGGCGGCGCATTTACTTCAAGCCGCTCTGCGCGATACTCTCGGAAATCATGTTGAGCAGGCAGGTCAGCTTGTAAACGAGAAAGAGCTCCGATTTGACTTTACACACTTCTCTGCCCTATCAAGCGAAGAAATAAAAGCAGTAGAAAACAAGGTAAATGAAGTAATACTAAAAGGCATAGATGTTATAAGCCGTGAAATGCCGATTGAAGAGGCAAAGAAACTCGGCGCTATGGCACTTTTCGGCGAAAAATACGGTGATGTTGTAAGGGTTGTATCCTGTGGAGACTTTTCAGTAGAGTTCTGCGGCGGCACACATGTTGATAACACATCAAAAATCGGTCTGTTTAAGATAACGGCGGAAAGCGGTATTGCCGCAGGTGTTCGCAGAATAACCGCAGTTACCGGAAACGGTTTCTTAAAGCTTTTCGGCGAATATGAGTTTTTGATTAAAGCTACAGCCGATATTCTTAAATGTTCCCTCTTTGATATAGCTCAAAAAGCTGAGTCGTCTGTTGCTGCCAGTAAAGAGAACCAAAAGCAGATAGAGGCGCTCTCTGCCCGCCTTGCGGCAGGCAAAGCAAACTCTATTTTGGATAATGCAGTTACTATTGGGGATATTCGTGTAGCGGCGGCGGCTTTTGATAAAACCGGTGCTGATGAACTTAAAAAAATGGCGGACAGTCTCAGAGATAAAAATGACAATATAGTTTTATTACTTGCGGCAAAGGGCGAAGATAAAATAACCTTTGTAGCGGCAGCAAGCAAAAAGGCCATAGAAAAAGGCGTCCATGCCGGCAACCTTG
>JAFXNY010000149.1 GCA_017529165.1 Clostridia bacterium | reverse complement strand
GCTCTGTGGCAGAAATCGCTTGATTTATCGGGCGGTAAGAGTTTGCGCATTTCTTTTTCAACTCTTAGTGGGTCTTTGGTTTTAACAAGCCCCAAACGATTTACAAGTCTTATAAAATGTGTATCACAAACAACTGCCGGTTTTTTATATATGTCGCCAAGCACCAGATTTGCCGTCTTTCTGCCCACGCCCGAAAGGGTTGTAAGCTCCTCTATGGTATCGGGCACCTTTCCGCCATATTGGGCGGTAATTTTTTTGCCTATTTCTATAAGGTCTTTTGCTTTTGTCTTATATAAACCGCAGCTTTTAATAAGGTTTTCGACCTCGCCGATATCAGCCTTGCCCATACTTTCAGCATCGGGGAAACACTCAAAAAGTGCTGGAGTTACCATATTCACTCTCGCATCAGTGCATTGTGCTGAAAGTCTGGTAGCTATTAGAAGCTCAAAAGCATCGGTATATTTAAGAGAGCATACGGCATCGGGGTAGAGTGTTTCAAGTGCCGATACAGCTGAGAGCGTTAAATCACCTTTACGCACGGGAGATATCCTCAAGCTTCATATCACCCTTTTTGATAAACCCAAGCTTGCGCATAGCTTCGGCTATACTAAGGCAAACCACAGCAGGTAATATAAAGTGCATAACTATTATTTCAACTATGGCTACTACAGGTGCGGTGCCGGCTTCTGTCATAGCCGAATAACTCATAAACTGGCCAACAAAGCCTGCCGAGCCCATACCCGAGCCTATCGGGTTACTCACCATTTTAAGAGCCGCTGAGGATATAGGCCCTAAAATAGCACTTGCAAGAATTGAAGGTACCCATATAAGCGGTCTCCTTACAATGTTAGGCATTTGAAGCATTGAAGTACCAACACCTTGAGCTATAAGTCCGCCGAGCTTATTTTCTCTGTAGCTTATAACGGCAAAGCCTACCATATTACAGCAACAACCGATAGTAGCCGCACCTGCTGCAAGGCCGGATAGTCCCATAGAAATACCTATTGCCGCCGAAGAAATAGGAAGGGTTAACAGTATTCCCATTATAACAGATACTGCCATACCGCCTAAAATCGGGCTTTTCTCAACATTGATATTAACAAGATTTCCGATAAATGCCATAGCCGCAGAAATGTAAGGACCTATAAGAAGTCCCGCTGTGCAGCCGGCTACAATACAGCAAAGGGGAGTAAGTATTATTTCAAGCTTTGTTCTGCCTGAGATGAGTGACCCGATTTCAATAGCAACATAAGCGGCTATAAAAGCGCCAAGCGGCTCTCCGGGTGCGCCCACAGTAAAGCTTTCGAGGGCTCTCGGGAATGCACCCACCATTCCTGATACTGCGGCGGATACCGTGGTAAGCGGCGAGGCTTTAAGCTTAACAGCAACTCCCACGCCTATTCCGGCGCCGGTTATAGTTTTTGCAACGCCGCCCATAATAGCGAGATATGCGGCAACGCTTTCAGTAAAGCCTCCCGGTATCTGCCCTATAAGCGAGCCTAACTGGCAAATGATAGTGCCTATTATGAGTGTGGAAAACAACCCGTACGCCATACCTGAAAGACCGTCAATAAACAGGCGGTTTAAGTATCTTTTAATCATTTTTCATTCCCCTTGTAATAAATACTGACAAAGAAATTATAAATAAATATATGCGTTTCGTCAAGTGTGCAAATCACCACATTTTAACGCTTGACATAAAGATATTTGGTGATATAATATAAATACAATCATTTGAACAATCATTCAAATGAATGGAGATGAAAGAATGGAAGTAAATAACAATAAAAGTGCTGAAGCACCGTGCTGTGAAGAAATGCAAATACACAGCGATTTGGTAGCGAGTGTTAAAGCAGATATGCTTAGCATCGATACTATGTACGACCTTGC
>JAFXNY010000148.1 GCA_017529165.1 Clostridia bacterium | reverse complement strand
GATAAAATCACATTTCCGTCAGCATCGACAACCTTTGTATAGGTTTTAGGGGTATTATATACGCCGTGATTGCCAAAAATCGCATACGCCGCCGCAGACTGTGTAGTTGTAATACCGTATTGACATCCGCCTATAGCCAATGAGGCAGGATTTATATCAACATCTGTTAGATATGATAAATTAAGGTCATTTTTAAGAAAAGCGTATGATTCTTCAAGACCTATTTTACCTATTAGTTGAACAGGAACAGTATTTGCGGAATGGGCTATCGCACGCCTGATATTGATGCGCCCCTCATAAAAACCGTACCATTCTCTGGGTCCTGCCTTACCTGAGCCATAATAATTAGGCACCGGTTTATCATCATAAACACTTGAATATGAGGCAATACCTCTGTCAATTGCAAGTGCATACACGCCGAGCGGTTTCATTGTGGAACCGGGTTGGCGAGGGGATTCGGTTGCACGATTAAGGCCTCTGTTTACCGTTTTTTCCCCAACACCGCCTACTATTCCCTTTATATTGCCGTTGTAATCAACAACCGTCATAGCTGACTGAACATTTATTTCCTTACTCTTTCGGGACTTAATCGGAAAATACTTTTCGGTATTGTTATATACTTCCTCCATTGACCGCTGTATATTACTGTCAACAGTGGAGTATATTCTATACCCTCCGTTATAAAGCAGACGAGCGGCGGACTCAGGGGATATGCCTTTAAGCAGAGCTAACTCACCGGAGACCTCATCAATCAGCGCATCAATGAAATAATCGTTTACAGGTAGTTCAAAACTGCTCTGCTGGTCTTTATTTACCACAACATCTTCATTATAAGCTTTATTAAACTCTTTATCGCTGATTTTTCCTAATTCCCGCATTTTTTTAAGAACCGCATTACGCCTTTTTTTATTGTTCTGCGGTTTGGTATCAGGATTATATTTAGACGGATTTTTGGTGATTGCGGCAAGGGACGCACATTCCTCAAGAGACAGTTGAGCTACATCTTTATTAAAATAGTAGTTAGCTGCAACCTGAACACCGCAGATACTGCTACCAAGCGATATTGTATTCAAATATGCTTCTAAAATATCGGTTTTACTTAACTTTTTTTCAACATATTGAGCACGCATTATTTCCCTTAGCTTTCGGGTTATATTTTTACCCTTATCATCTGTTATATTCTTAATAAGCTGTTGCGTAATTGTGGAACCGCCCTGATTTGAATCGTAAAGATTTACAAACGGTAAGTAGTTAATGAAAGCCGAAATAGTACGCTTCCAATCAACGCCACCGTGGTCGAAAAATCTCTGGTCTTCAATGGAGATAAAGGCATCGATTAAATGCTGTGGCATATTCTCAATATCAACCCAAATGCGGTTTTCATCACCATGCAGGCGTTGATATTCTTCCCACGCACCCATTTCGTTTTCAGCATAAACGATAGATGTCATATTAAGCTCGTAATTCTTGATATCCGTTACAACTTCCTGACCGCCGACAATACTGTCTATAGTCTTGAAAAAATCTTTAATGGTAGTGGTAAGCAGCACAGAGGACACAAGTATAACAATGCTCATCACAAGACACAACCACTTAAACGGTTTTTCCAAAGTGCCACCTCCTATACATGATATTGCAATTTATTATACCACTTTTTTTATGTTTTGGCAATTATTTTTATTTAATTCATAATTTTGTTAAAAATTGTTGCTATAATGATTATAATATATTAAAAATAATCTTTTTGGAGAGTTGCTATGCTGAAATTAAGCAATATTACTAAAATATACAAGACCGGCGATACGGTTGTAACTGCGCTCAATGACATCAGTATATCTTTTCGTGATAATGAGTTTGTATCGGTCTTAGGGCCGTCCGGTTGCGGAAAAACAACACTGCTTAATATTATCGGCGGACTGGACAGGTACGAAAGCGGTGATATGGAGATTTCCGGCGTTTCAACAAAGAAATACCGTGACCGAGATTGGGACGCTTACAGAAATCACACGATAGGGTTTGTTTTTCAAAGCTATAATCTCATTCCCCACCAAAGCGTGCTTAAAAATGTTGAGTTGTCACTGACTCTTTCAGGAGTATCACGAAACGAGCGCAGGCAAAGAGCCACAGAAGCTTTAAGGCGTGTAGGTCTTGGCGACCAGTTAAATAAAAAGCCAAATCAGATGTCCGGCGGACAAATGCAGAGAGTCGCAATAGCTCGTGCGCTTGTAAACAACCCTAAGATTTTGCTTGCGGATGAGCCTACCGGCGCCCTTGACAGCGAAACCAGCGTACAGATAATGGAGCTGTTAAAAGAAATAGCCCGTGACCGGCTTGTTATTATGGTAACTCACAACCCTGAGCTTGCCGATAAATATTCAACAAGAATAGTAAACCTTTTAGACGGGAAAATAACCGGCGATACTAACCCATATGAGCCATCAGAAAACGAAGAACAAAGCAAAAAGGTTAAAAAGCCCTCTATGTCATGGCTTACGGCGTTTTCGCTCTCGCTTAACAACCTGCTAACAAAGAAAGCGAGAACTATTCTTACTGCCTTTGCCGGTTCGATTGGTATAATAGGCATTGCGCTTATACTCTCCCTATCTAACGGAGTAAACGCATATATAAACCGTGTTGAAGAAGATACGCTTTCAAGCTATCCTATAACTATTGAACAAAGCGGCACTAATATAGGCGATATCATTTCAGAGCTAATGGAAAGTAACAAGCCAAAGGATGACCGTGATGAAAACAGGATATACTCCAATAATATAATGACCGATATGATGACCTCTATGATAAACGGTTCAAGTGCTAATAATCTTAAGCTGTTTAAGGAGTATATTGAGAGCGATAAAAGCGATATCAAAGATTATTGCTCTGATATTAAATATTCATATAAAACAACTCTTAATATCTATACGCCTGACGGTTACAGGGTAAACCCGAGCAATATTTTTGAAGACCTCGGCTTTTCAAGGGGCAGTAACCCTTATATGTCAAGCACGAGCTTTAACAATACTGATGTATGGCAAGAACTGCTTGACAACAAAGAGTTACTCAAAAAACAGTATAAGGTTTTAGCAGGAAATATGCCCCAAAGCTCAAATGAAGTTGTAGTAATAGTTGATAAAAACAATCAGATAAGCGATTATACTCTTTACTGCTTAGGTCTTAAGGACTCCGAAGAGCTTAAAGAAATGATTAAAAAGGCAGAAAACGGCGAGAAGCTTAAAAAGCCAAGTGACACAAGCTACACTTTTGACGAGATACTGAATCTGCGTTTTAAGGTACTCCTTAATACCGATTATTACAAGCAAAACGAGCTCGGAAGCTGGGATGATATGAGCGAAGATGAACTTTACATTCACGATATACTCGAAAAATCTCGTGAAATAAAGGTTGTTGGTATATTAAAGGCAGAAAGTAATTCTGCCTCGAATACCGCCTCAAGCGGAAGCGTAGGCTACTTAAGCTCTTTAATGACAGAGCTTATAGCAGAAATCAACGATTCTCCCATTGTAAAGGCACAAAAGGAAAACCCGGATACAGATATATTTACAGGCTTACCGTTTGCGACAGACAAAGAATACACAATGGATGACCTTAATGCCTATATTGCCACACTGCCTGCCGCAGCACAAGCGCAGTTTAACGGTTATATTACCTCAATGCGTGCGGAAAATATGACCGATAAGCAGATAGTATCAAAGTTTGAAAACTACCTTAAAGCAGGACTTAGTAATGCGACATATGAGGATAACTGCCAAAAGCTCGGCATATCGGATATAGCAGACCCCAGCCGTATCAGCATTTATCCAAAAGATTTTAACTCAAAGGAAAGTATTTCTGATATAATCGAAAAATACAACAAAGGCGTAAAAGAAAAAGACCGCATTAATTATACAGATTATATAGGTCTTATGCTCTCATCTGTTACAACAATAATAAACGCTATTAAGTTATATTCTCATCGCATT
>JAFXNY010000147.1 GCA_017529165.1 Clostridia bacterium | reverse complement strand
CCGTAAAATTGAAGAAGCCGGCAACCGTAACATTATGCTCTGCGAGCGTGGCACTACATTCGGCTATAACACGCTTGTAGTGGATATGACGGGTATAGCGGAAATGAAAAAGTTCGGCTATCCTGTGGTTATGGATGCAACCCACAGTGTTCAAAAGCCCGGCGGTAACGGTGGCAGCACAGGCGGTAACCGTGATAATGTTGAGCCGCTGGCAAAAGCAGCGATAGCCGCCGGTGCGGATGCACTCTTTTTTGAGGTTCACCCCGACCCTGATAACGCTAAATCGGACGGACCTAATATGGTTAAACTTTCTGAGTTTGAGGAAATGTTAAAGCGAATTATTAAAGTGTACGATGCAGTGCACTGATAGGAAGAATATTATGGATATTTTAAGCGAAGCCAAAAGAGTATTTGATATAGAAATTGAAGCACTCGAAAAAACCAAAAACGCCCTTGATGAAACCTTTGTTGAAATACTTAATTTGATAGTAGAATGTAAGGGTAAGGTTATTATAGCCGGTATGGGTAAGCCCGGTCATATAGCAGAAAAACTTGCCGCTACATTCGCAAGCCTCGGCACTCCGGCGTTTTTTCTGCACCCCGGGGAGGCTATGCACGGCGACCTCGGTATGATAAACGAAAGCGATATTGTAATCGCTATGAGTTACAGCGGAGAGAGTGAGGAAATAGTACGCATTATTCCCAACATAAAACTTATAGGGGCAAAACTTATAGGTCTTACGGGAAACGCCAACTCTACTCTTGCCCGTGAAGCGGATATAACAGAGGTTTTCCCGCCCTTTAAGGAGGCTTGCTATTTAGGTCTTGCACCCACATCCAGCACCACGGCAGAGCTTTGCTACGGTGACGCTTTGGCGGTAGTGGCAAGCGGAGTTTACGGCTTTAAGGATACCGATTTTGCCGCATTTCATCCGGCAGGCTCGCTTGGTAAAAAACTAATAATAAAAGTAAAAGACCTTATGGCGACAGGTGATAAAAACGCCATGGTAGATGTAAATGCACCGCTTACCGACGCTATAATAGAAATAAGCAAAAAAGGTCTTGGTGCCGTTGCCGTGACTGACGATAACGGCAATATCGCCGGAATTATTACGGACGGCGACCTTCGCCGCCAGCTTACAAACGGCGTTGATATTTACAAAAAGAATGTAAAAGAGGTTATGACTGCTTCACCTGAAACAATATCGGGCGAAAGTCTTGCGGTAAAAGCTCTAAGTATTATGAAAAACAAAAATATATCCTGCCTTATAGTGTCAGACGGTCAAAAGGCACAGGGTATTATAAGACTTCAGGATATAGTGGGTGTTGGAATTGTCGGATAAAAGGGATAAATCTATTGATTTGGCAAAAGGCATCGGTATCATTCTGGTTTTTATAGGACATATAAACTTTCCTGAAACCGTTGTTAACATAATTAACGCATTTCATATGCCTTTGTTTTTTGTTTGCAGCGGATATTTATATGATTCTAAATATGACCGATTAAGCACTCGAGATTTTATAAAGAAAAAAGCAAAAAGTTTGTTGTTTCCTTATTACTTTTTAGGTGCTATCATTGTTGCTTATAACAGTCTTATAAGCTTGATTGTACTAAAAAACTTTACCGTGGTACAATTATTAAAAAGAATATTAGCTTTGTTGCTCGGTTCGT
>JAFXNY010000016.1 GCA_017529165.1 Clostridia bacterium | reverse complement strand
GTTAGCAAGACCTTCGGTCTGAGATTTGGTGCCGGTAGCATGGCAGAATTGAACGTCGGGGAATTCTTTAGCGGCTTGAATCATGAAAGACTCGTGACCGAAAGAGTCGGCAAAAATGATGTCACAACCGGCTTCTACAAGCTCGGCAGCTGCATTATAGCAAGCATCGCTCTCGTCGATGTTGGTTTTAATAAGAACCTGATCATCTTTAAGACCTAAAGCAGTTTGTACCTCTTTAAGAGCCTGGATGAAGTTGTTGTCGTAGGTTGAGTTCTCATCGTGAAGACAAATAAGACCAACCTTAACATCAACACTTGATTCACCGCCATTGGATGTTGTTTCCTTGCTGCCGCAAGCCGCAAAGCTTAAGAGCATTACAACTGCAAGGATTGCGCATAAGATTTTTTTCATTTTGGTTTCCTCCAATTTTTTAATATGTAAATTGTATTTACACCGTTTTTATTTCCGGAACTCTATTCCGTTGGGACTCATCTTTTCAATCACGGCAAGAGACTCAACTATGTATCCTTGTCGCCGAAGCTTGTCCCCACCGCCCTGAAATCCTTTTTCAATAGCACAGGTACAGCCTACAACCTTAGCACCTGCCTGCTTTACTATATCAATAAGGCCATTAAGCGCCTTACCGTTAGCAAGAAAATCATCAATTATTAAAACCTTATCTTCACAGGTTATGTAGTCCTTTGGCACTGTTATTAAATAGTCAGTACCGTGGGTAAATGAATGGACATTTGCACTGTAAACCTCACCCGAAACATTAGAGGTCTTATTCTTCTTTGCAAAAACCACCTTTTTATGCATAACAGCAGCAGCCGCTACGGCTACGGCAATACCGGAAGCCTCAATGGTAAGTATCTTTGTAATTTCAGTATCTTTATATATGTTTTTAATTTCCCTGCCCATTTCGAGCAAAAAATCAACATCTAATTGCTGATTAAGAAAAGAGCCGACTTTAAGAATATCATCGCCTAAAACAGTACCTTCACTTAGAATCTTCTGCTCAAGCGCCTTCAAAAAATCGCCTCCTAAAAAAACTAAAGCAGACTAAAATAGTCTGCTTACCAAAATGACAACCCTCACTGCATAAATGCAGTGATATATTATCTTAACCAATAGTCGCATCTATGGCTCTGCGGTAGAAACATTTGGGCCGTTTATCCAAACCTATATTGGTAAGCTATTTAGTTTACAAAAATATCCTATCACAACAATTTACCTTTGTCAACAAAATTAGACTAACTTTCTCCTAAATTGTATATCTTTACAATTTGTTTTAATTTTATTAAAAATTATTGTGTAAAAAATACAAATGCCCCGATTTCAATCGGGGCAAAACCACAACTACTTGAGGTCGTTTATAATACAGTCCGCTACATATATACCCATGGCGCCGGATTGAGAAAGCCCTCTGCATATTCCGCTTCCGTCACCTATTATATATACACCGTCTATAAGCTCAAACTTATCATTCATAAACACCGGACGAATTGAATAATACTTACTCTCACATCCGTAAAGCAAGGTATCATCGTTAGCCGTACCCGGTGCCACCTTATCAAGTGCATATATAGTTTCTATAATATTTGTAAGTATTCTGTGCGGTAAAACAAGTGATATATCGCCTGCGGTTGCCTTAAGAGTAGGTGTAACAGTGTTCTGCATAAGACGATGTTCGTTAGTTCTCCTGCCACGGATAAGGTCTCCGAAGCGCTGAACCAGCACATTGCCTTTACCAATCATATTAGCAAGTCTTGAAATATTCTCGGCATATTCCGTAGGCTGATTAAACGGCTCTGTAAAACGAATGCTCGACAGTATTGCAAAATTACAGTTATCGGTTTTTTTATCCGCCTGAGCAAAAGAATGACCGTTTGCCGTTATTATGCCGTGATTGTTTTCAGCAGATACAAGACCACCCTGGTTAAAGCAGAACATTCTGCATCTATCCTCAAAGGTTTTGGTCTTATAAAGAATCTTCGGCTCATAAATCTTAGAAGAAAACTCACGCCAGATAATATCCTTCATTTCAACACGAACACCTATGTCTATATGATTAGAGCGTGTTTTAACACCGTGTTGTTTGCAGAAATCTGCCACAAAGTTAGCGCCAGATCTCCCAGTTGCTATAATTACCTTTTTTGCAAAAATATTATCACCATTTGTATAAGAGAGCAAATATCCGCCGTCACTTTTCTCGATTTTATTGCACTCGTAAAAATGCAGTAGATCAACACCCGATCCCGATAAAGCGCCTATTAAGTTCTGCATTGTAAGAAAGTTATTATCGGTACCGAGATGCTTAACATTCATATCCAAAAGGCGAAGATTATTCTGAATACATTTAAGCCGTAATTCATCATTTGATTTATAAACTTTAGGTATATCAGATGTACAATACTCGTTAAGAATGTTGTCCACTTCATCTATATACCGGTTTGCTACATCCTCGCCAAGCTCTTCACCGAGTGTGCCGCCGTATGCAGTGCCGAGGTTAAACTTACCGTCCGAAAAAGCGCCGGCACCTGCAAACCCTTTTGTAATATTACAAATCTCACAGTGTGCGCATGTGCTGTTCTTTCCTGCCGGACATTTCCGCTTTTCCAAAACATTACCGCACTCGGTTATCGCAATCTTAAGCCCTGAATATTTTTTTTGCAAACGGTAAGCACTCATAAGACCGCCTATACCACCGCCGATTATAACAATATCATAATTTTTATCTGCAGGCATAAATTAACCCCCATAAAAAAGGCTGTACAAAATGCGTACAGCCTTTTATGCTTAATAAAGCTTAAAAATTATTCCTCTACCTGTGCCGCAGGCTCCTCTGCAGGCGCCTCTTCGGCGGCAGTTTCAACAGGAACATCTTCGGCAGACGCAGGCTCGTCTAAAACTTCGGACTCTTCAGGAAGAAGTGCACGAATTGAAAGGCTTACACGCTTCTTCTCAAGGTCAATAGCAGTTATTTTTGCCTCAACCTCTTGACCTATTTTAAGCTCATCTTGTGGCTTTGTAATACGCTTATTTGCAATTTGAGATATGTGAATAAGACCGTCAACACCCGGAATTATTCTTGCAAAGGCACCGTAAGATGTCATACTAACAACAGTTACGGTTACAACATCCTCTACGCTGTATTTGTTTTGGAAAATGGTCCAAGGATTGTCTTCCGCTTTTTTATAGCCTAAAGAAATCTTTTTCTTTTCGGTATCAAGTGCTTTTACATATACTTCAATGGTATCGCCAACGCTTACTACTTCAGCAGGGTTTTTAATACGCATCCAAGAAAGCTCGGAAATGTGAACCATACCATCCACACCGCCAATATCAACAAAAGCACCGTAACCGGTAAGCGATTTTACGACGCCTGTAAATCTATCGCCTACAGCTATGTTATTCCATATTTTTTCCTGAGCTTCACGGCGGGCATCACGAAGCACGCTTCTGATAGAGCCTACTGCTCTGTGTCCTCGACCTATTTCGATTATCCTGAAATCTACTTCTTTGCCCTTTAATTCCTCAAGTGAATCATTTCTTGAAGCGGTAGCCTGGGATGCAGGAATAAATACACGAACATTATTTGAATAAACAGTAACTCCGCCCTTAACTACAGCGCTTACTGTTCCGTGAAGTATTTCGCCCGACTCTTTTGCGGAAACGATATTATCCCAACCGGCAATAGCATCATAGCGACGCTTTGAGAGCATAGCGGTTCCTTCCTGGTCATTTATCTTCATAATGATAAGATTAAGCTCATCATCAACCTTGACCTCACTTACAAGATCCGCTGATGGATCGGAAGAATATTCATCCTTAGTAACATAGCCCGTAACTCCTCTACCGATATCAACTGTAATTTCGGTTGGATTAACAGCAACAACTGTGCCTACAACCTTCTGATCACCGGTAAGAGAGTTAAGCGATGCTTCGAACGCTTCCTCATCCGTCATTTCCTCAAAGCTTTTTTGAACAGTTTCACTTTCCTCCATCTGTTCATCAACCGGTTGTTTTATTTCCGACATGGTTTTAATAACCTCCTTTATTATACCGGCAGGTGTAGATGCACCCGCCACGACGCCTACCGCCAAAACGCCTGCAAAGTATTCCGGTTTTAACTCTGCCGCAGTTTCAACCGCATAGGTCCTATCACAAAGCGATACACAAACTTCAAACAGCTTGGCAGTATTAGAACTATGCCTACCGCCTATAACTATCATCGCATCATTGCTTTTAGCTAAAAGCTTAGCTTCGCTTTGACGATCGGATGTCGCACTACATATTGTATCAAATATTTTGGCATTTGTACACACTTTTTTCAAAAAAAGTTGTGATTTTTCCCATTTTTCAGCATTAAAAGTGGTCTGAGAGACCACAGTAAGGCTCTTTTTTGTAATTTCCGGATGGTTTTTCAAGATTTTTTCAATATCTTCTACACTGGAAAACACATAATACTCACCAGTTATATGCCCTACTATACCAATAACCTCCTGATGCTTTTCATCGCCGGCTATCAGTATAACATCTCCGTTTTGTGAGTTTTCTTTTACAATTCTATGTATTTTTGAAACGAAAGGACATGTGGCGTCAACAACTTTAACTCCCACTTTTTCGGCACACTCATATATATCCGCCCCTACTCCGTGAGAGCGTATTACCAATACTTCCCTTTCATTTGCCTGCTCTGGACTTTCAACTATTCTAACCCCTCTATTTCCGAGTTCGCCGACTAATTGCGGATTATGAATAATGGGGCCTAAAGTACAAACCATTTCACCGTTTTCAAGCAAATCATATACCGTTTGCACGGCACGGTTTACACCAAAACAAAATCCGGCAGTTTTTGCGAGAGTTATCTTCACTATTTTACCTCTTTTTCGATAATACTCATAAGTGCGTTAAGCGCCGCTTCAAAATCGAGATCATCCGTATCAAACTCAATGCCGCCCTCTGCTAACTTTAGAGGTGCTACATCACGGTGTGTATCATTGTAATCTCTGGTTTTGATATCCGAAAGTATATCATCATAATTAACGCTCATACCCTTATCGGTAAGCTCTTTATATCTTCTGTTAGCACGAGTTTCGGGTGTAGCGGTAACAAACAGTTTAAGAGTTGCATCCGGCAAAACAACTGTGCCTATATCCCTGCCGTCCATAATCACATTGTTTTCTTTAGCAAGCTTTCTTTGAAGCTCTAAAAGAAAAGCACGAACCGCCGGCTTTGCACTTACAGCAGACGCCATCATAGATATCTCGGGTGTGCGTATTAGGCCGTTTACATCCTCGCCGTCTAAAAACACATGCTGTTCCTCACCGATAAAGCGAATATCTACCGATGTGGTTTTAAGTACCGGTTCAATATCACAATTAAGGTCGGTTTTATAGCCCAATCTACTGAACTTAAGCCCTACCGCACGGTAAAGCGCACCGGTATCTACATATATAAACCCGAGTTTTTTTGCCGCCGCTTTTGCTAATGTGCTTTTGCCTGCTCCGGCAGGACCGTCAAGTGCTATTGAAATCATTTTACTTCCCACTTTCAAATATCTTTTGCTGCGCTTTTGCCGGCAAGAAAGCCGGTAGAAAACGCTATTTGTAAATTAAAGCCGCCCGTGTAAGCATCTACATCAATTACCTCGCCTGCAAAATACAGATTTTTAATAATTTTTGAGGACATATCGGATGAATTGATTTCGCTAGTTTTTATACCGCCTCTTGTTACAACAGCCTCTTCAATAGGGCCTAAATCAGTGATATTAAGGCGTAGGTGCTTAATAGCAAAAATTAGCGCAAGCCTCCGCTCTCTGCTTATCTGATTAACCTTAATATGTACATCAATACCGGCAATTTTTATTATAATCGGTATAAGGCTTCTTGGCAACAGTTTATCAAGTGCATTTATTATATCCCTATTCTTGGCTTCCTCAAAATCTCGCAACAACCTATTATCAAGCGTGCTCTCATTAAGAGCAGGTTTAAGGTCTATTTCAGCGTAATAATTATCCGCCTCACCGTCTATATGTGCAGAAGCAGATAGAGTAAGCGGACCCGATATGCCGGTATGAGTAAAAAGCATTTCGCCGAGCTCGTTATAAACAGGTTTCTTTTTGCCGTTTTTATACAAAGAAAGAGTTACATTCTTAAGAGTAAGCCCCGCAAGTTTGGTACAAAAGCCCTCGTTTACTAGGAGCCGTATAAGTGACGGTCTGATAGGTGTTATTGTATGGCCTAAACGAGACGCTATATCGTATCCGTCCCCTGTAGAGCCGGTAAGCGGATATGATTTTCCGCCGGTTGCAAGTATCACTGTATCCGCCGGAACAACTTTGCCCGAAGACAGCCTGACTGCGCAAACAGCGCCGCTTTCTACCATAATTTCTTTTGCAGTATCAGTTTTTATTTGTGCATTATTCTTTGCCGCATTTTTAAGTGCATCAACGATATCAACAGCCTTATCGGATACAGGAAACACTCGGTTTCCACGCTCGGTTTTAAGCTTTACTCCCCTGCTTTCAAAAAAAGCCTTTGTATCTGAAGAGTTAAAAGTATTAAAAGCGGAATACAAAAACTTACCGCCGTGGGCAACATTTGCAATAAGTGTTTGAATATCGCAATCATTTGTTACATTGCATCTGCCCTTGCCTGTAATCATAACCTTACGGGCAGGACGGATATTTTTCTCGATTATTGTTATGTTATGCCCCCTGCCGCCTGCGGCTGCCGCCGCCATAAGACCTGCCGCACCGCCGCCTATTATAACTATATTCCGCATTTTTTCACCACCAGACAGGCTAATTTTACACTAATAATTAGAAAAAGTAAAGCGGGAGATGATTTCACCTCCCACTCATTCTGTCAACAAATCTATTTTTCCCACTTGCGCGGAAAAATCCGCACATTATGTTTTTCCGGTGAC
>JAFXNY010000146.1 GCA_017529165.1 Clostridia bacterium | reverse complement strand
TTCAAAAGGTTATGAATGATTCCTTAAGTAAGCTTTTAGGAGTAAATACTGCGGTTACAGGGTGTAGCCGTACCGATGCCGGAGTTCACGCAAGGCAGTTTGCATGCCATATAGACTGTGCAGATAATATTCCGTGTGAAGCTTTTGTTAAAGGACTTAATTCAATATTACCAAATGATATTTCGGTAATTGATTGTAGAGAAGTGTCGCATGATTTCCATGCAAGATATAATGCAATCGGTAAGCTTTATGTTTATGGTATGTACACGGGCATTAAAAACCCGTTTGACGAACGATATTTCCTGCATTTAGAGAAGCTACCCGATTTAGAAAAAATGAATATATTCTCTAAATCTGTGATAGGCAAACATGATTTCTGCGGTTTTTCATCCTCCGGACGAAGTGTTGAAGATACTTTAAGAACGGTAAAAGACTGCTATGTAAAACAGGAAAACAATAAAATATACTTTGTTATCAGTGCTGACGGGTTTCTTTATAATATGGTTCGCATATTGGCAGGAACTGCACTTTCTGTAGGGTATGGCAGATTACCTTCAGATATTGCACAAAAGGTATTTTTAACTAAAGACCGTTCACTTGCCGGAGATACGCTGGCGCCAAAAGGCTTGTTTTTGGATAAAGTTTTTTATTGAGAGGTAGAATATGCCTGAATACAAACGCAAAAAGATACATACTAAAAGGCGTAAGACGGTAAAACCTGATGCGTCAAAAGCTCGGGTTGATATACCTATGCGCCGTAAGAACAGTATAAAACCGGATATTACGCAAGATTCTTCTATCCGTGTTGTCCGTGGAAAAAAAGGCGAGCGGAAAAGGCGGTTTTATATTCTTGCGTCAGCTTTTTTGACTGTTTTACTTATATTTGTTATTTTGTCGATAACTTTACCTGTCGGTCTTATTGAAAGCTCTAAAAATCTGTTTTTGTCATTTGGTAGCGGAAGCTATCCGTCAGACCTTTCGGGAACCGCCACAATAAACTGTGTCCCAAAAGATAATTACTATTATGTGCTTACGGATACAAATATAATGGCGTTTACAAACAACGGCAAAAGGATATTTTCTTTTGTACACGGTTTTTCCTCGCCTATTATTGCTACAAGTCAAACAAGAGCAATAGTGTTTGACCAAGGCAAAAATACAGCGGTGATTTATAATCTAAGTGGTATTGTGGATGTTATTCAAAGTAAGGATGAAATAATTACTGCGGACATTTCAAAGAACGGCGAATATGCAATTGTAACAAAATCTGATTCGTATGCAAGTACAATTTCTGTTTACAACCGCAAAGGTAAATCGCTTTACAGCATAAATCTTGCAAAAGATATGGTTAATAATATCGATATTGCATCTTCCGGTAAAAAAATTGCAGTTTCAACCGTAAACGGCGAGTCGGGCAAAATTGTATCGAGCGTCAGAGTATTCGGATTTAATTCGGCAGACCCACTGTTTAAGCTTGATTTAGGTCAGGATACAGTTTATGATATCGAGAATACAGGGCGAGGCTTCTTCGTAACTACTCACAATAAGATTCGTTATATAGGCTGGTCTAAATACAGTGTAAATGAGTTTGATGCAAGCGGTGAAATATCATCTGTAAGATATTCGGACTCGGGCTTTTTAGCCGTTTATAATAAGACAAATGATAAAAGCAATAACAGCATTGTTTTGTTTTCAAACTCCGGCAAAAAGATATCAGAGTTTGATATAAAAGGCATTATAAATGACATAAGATATTCACGAGGACGGGTTTATGCTACCGGAGGCAATGAGATAAGTATCTTTGATAAACACGGAGAAATATTACGAAATGATTCGTGCGATTTCGGAGCTGTTAAAACGGTTGTGGTAGGGTCAAATGCAGTGTGCATTATAACCGATAATCAAATACATAAAAATGTTGTCAAGAAAGGATAATTTATATGTTGACGAGCATAATACTTGATTTGATAATTGTTTTGATAATTGCCGTTTATGCGATAATTTCCGCAAAGCACGGGTTTGTTCGTACGCTTATTGAGGTCATCGGTTTTATTGCCGCTTTTGTTATAGCGTTTACAATTAGTTCACCACTCGCAAATGTAACTTATGATAAAATAATTGAGCCGTCAATTATCGAAAAGGTTGAGGATGCGTCCGGCGAGAGCACAAGTAATATTACAGAAAAGATTTTTGATAGCCTGCCCGACATTTTCAAAAACGGTTCCTATGGCTCTTTTATATCTAAAGAAAGCATAGATAGGTCTGTTTCAGAAAATGTTACTGAGTCGGTGAGTACCATATCAGAAAATGTTACAAAACCTGTTATAACTAAGATACTCGGAATGCTTTATTCA
Source organism: Clostridia bacterium (assembly GCA_017529165.1). Next base: position 2,367 of record JAFXNY010000146.1, on the reverse strand, counting down.
ACTGTGATTGTAATAGTGTTATGCATACTTTCAAGGTTTTTAGCAAAATTAGTTAATAAAGCTTTCTCTTTCTCTTTTATCGGTAAGATTAACTCAACGCTCGGCGGAGTTATCGGTATAGTAAAAGGCGTAGCTGTTGCGCTTATATTCGTAATGGTAGTAAGTGTTTTAATTCTTATAACGAAAGACGGTATAGGAATATTTACGCCCGAAAATATAGAATCTACACATCTTTTCAAGATTTTTTACGGTATATCACCGTTTGTATAGGAGAACCCAATTTTATGAAACTTTGTTCAAAATGTAAAAAACGCCCTGCGGTGGTGTTTATGTCAAATCCGTTAAGCCCTAATGCAGAACCGGAGGGGCTTTGCCTTGTTTGCGCTAAGGAGCTCGGAATAAAACCGGTTGATGATATGCTTAAGAGTATGAATATAACCGATGAGGATATCGAGCAAATGAGCGATCAGTTTATGGAAATGATGTCACCGGAGGTGGATGATGCCGAGCTTAACGACGAAACATTTGATTTAGGCACCGCACCTGCAATTCCGTTTCTTAAAAATATGTTCGGAAAATCACAGAGCAGTGACGCCGACAAAACAGATACTAAAGGTAACGAAAAACAGAAGAAAAAGCGCAAAAGGTTTTTGGAAACTTATGCGACTAATTTGACCGCCAGATCCAAAGAGGGCAAACTTGATAATATTATCGGGCGTGAAAAAGAACTGTATCGCACAATACAAATACTCTCACGCCGGTCTAAAAATAACCCTTGCCTTATAGGAGAGCCGGGTGTTGGTAAAACCGCCATTGCCGAGGGCTTAGCGCAGAGGATTGCCCGTGGAGAAGCACCGGCAAGGCTTCTTGATAAGGAAATATACTTGCTTGACCTTACAGGTCTTGTTGCAGGCACTCAATTCAGAGGTCAATTTGAAAGCCGAGTAAAAGGCCTTGTTGATGAAATTAAGGATACCGGAAACATAATACTTTTTATTGATGAAATACACAACTTAGTGGGTGCCGGTGATTCTGCCGAAGGCTCTATGAATGCCGCTAACATTCTAAAACCTGCGCTGTCTCGTGGGGAAATACAAGTTATAGGCGCCACCACCTTTAAGGAGTACAGAAAGTATATTGAAAAAGATGCCGCACTTGAGCGCCGTTTTCAGCCTGTAGTTATTGAAGAACCGTCTATAGATGATGCTAAAAGCGTACTTATGGGCGTTAAGTCGTACTATGAGGGCTATCACGGTGTTAAGGTGCCAGATAGTATTGTAGATAAGGCGGTAATACTGTCTGAGAGATATGTTACTGATAGATTTTTACCCGATAAAGCCATTGATTTACTTGATGAAGCCTGCGCTTGTACGAGTCTCGAAAATAAGGCGATTGACGAGCTTTATATAGCAAATAAGCATGTGGCAGACGCTCAAAAGCAACTTGACGAGTTAACTAATGATCCTGAAAACACTGATTATGAAAAACAGGCAATGCTTAAAGCTGAAGTTGAGAAGTATAAAAATGTTGCAAATGGACTTTACGATGCCGCAAGTGATAATACCGTTACCGAAAAAGAACTCGCAAAGGTAATTGAGCTTTGGACGGGTATTCCCGCCTCAAAGGTTGAAGAGAGCGAGCTTTCAAAATTATCGCAACTTGAAAACAGGCTTAATAAAAGAATAATCGGCCAAAGCGAAGCTACACATTTAGTTGCCGCCGCAGTAAAGCGCTCCCGTGTGCATACAAGTAAGGTTAAAAGACCTGCATCCTTTATTTTTGTAGGTCCTACAGGTGTTGGAAAAACCGAGCTTGTAAAAGTGCTTTCAGAACAGCTTTTCAGTACCCCTGAAACGCTGCTGCGATTTGATATGTCCGAGTTTATGGAAAAGCATTCTGTTTCAAGACTTATCGGAGCGCCTCCTGGATATGTCGGCTATGATGAGGCAGGTCAGCTCACCGAAAAAGTGCGCCGTAAGCCATATTCGGTTATTTTGCTTGATGAGATTGAAAAGGCACATCCGGATGTTCTTAATATACTTCTTCAGATACTTGATGAGGGTAGAGTTACCGATGCGCAGGGCAGAACTGTCAATTTTGAAAACACCGTAATAGTTATGACATCTAATGCCGGCAGTGAAAAGTCAGCAAACCTTTTAGGGTTTGGACAAACAGCGGCGGAGGCTTCCCGTGAAAAGGCGCTAAAGGCACTAAGAGAGTTTTTGCGCCCTGAGTTTATTGCAAGAGTTGATGAGATTGTAGTATTCAATCCTTTGTCTGCCGATTCGCTTAAAGCAATCGCAAATATAATGCTAAGTGAACTTAAAGATTCACTTTCTGAACGCAATGTATCATTTGTTTATGATG
>JAFXNY010000145.1 GCA_017529165.1 Clostridia bacterium | reverse complement strand
GGACTCGAAGATGTAGATTATATCGAAAGAGTAAAAACTCAACAGAGAAATTGGATAGGCAGATCATACGGCACACAATTAAAGTTCAAAACAACTTTAGGCGATGATTTTGAGGTATTTACTACCCGTGCCGATACTCTTTTCGGTGCAACATATACTGTAATTTCGCCCGAACATCCATTAGTTTCAAAATGGGCAGATAAAATCGAAAATATAGCCGAAGTAAAGCGTTATGTTGAAGAGTCTGCAAAAAAATCAGACTTTGAACGCACAGAGCTTAACAAAGAAAAAACCGGTGTTAAGCTCGAGGGCGTTATGGCAATTAACCCTGTAAACGATAGCCGGATACCTATTTATATTTCTGATTATGTACTTATTTCATACGGCACAGGCGCCATAATGGCAGTTCCTGCTCATGATACGAGAGACTACGAGTTTGCCAAAAAGTTCAACATACCGATAATTGAGGTCGTATCCGGCGGCGACATAAGCAAAGAGGCGTTTACCGATTGTGAATCGGGTGTTATGGTTAATTCCGGTTTCCTCGATGGGTTAAGCGTAGAGGATGCAAAAATAAAAATGCAAGAATGGCTTACTGAAAAGGGAATAGGAGAAAAAAAGGTTAACTACAAGCTTCGTGATTGGGTATTCTCCCGTCAAAGATATTGGGGCGAGCCGATACCTATGGTATATTGCAAAAAATGTGGCTGGGTACCGCTACCAGAGAGCGAGTTACCGCTGACCCTCCCAAATGTCGAGTCATACGAGCCTACCGATACCGGTGAATCACCGCTTGCAAAGATGACAGATTGGGTTAATACTACTTGTCCTCATTGCGGAGCGCCTGCAAAAAGAGAAACCGATACAATGCCACAGTGGGCGGGATCATCGTGGTACTTCCTTCGCTATTGCGATCCGCATAATGATAAAGAGTTAGCATCTAAAGAAGCTCTCGAATATTGGTGCCCTGTGGATTGGTATAACGGCGGTATGGAGCATACAACACTTCACCTTTTATATAGCCGTTTCTGGCATCATTTTCTATATGATATCGGCGTTGTTCCTAACCCTGAGCCGTATTCCAAACGCACAAGCCACGGAATGATACTCGGTGAGAACGGCGAAAAAATGTCTAAGTCTCGCGGTAATGTAGTAAATCCCGATGAAATTGTCCGTGATTACGGTGCGGATACCATGCGTGTTTATGAAATGTTCATCGGAGATTTTGAAAAAGCCGCACCATGGAGCCAGTCCTCGATTAAGGGCAGTAAGCGTTTTCTTGATAAGGTGTTTGCTCTTCAAGATTTGCTTGTTGAGGGTGACAGTTACCGCAAAGAGCTTGAAACAGATTTTAATAAGACCATAAAAAAGGTTTCAGAAGATATAGAAAATCTTAAGATGAATACCGCTATTGCGGCATTAATGTCACTAATGAACAGTATAACCGCAAACGGTAAAATCAATCGTAGAGAACTTAAAGATTTTATTATTCTACTAAATCCATTTGCACCGCATATTACGGAAGAGATTTGGCAGAATGTCGGATTTGAGGGTATGCTCAATCAAACAAAATGGCCGGAATATGATGAATCAAAATGTGTTGATGCAAAAATAGAAATACCGGTACAGATAAACGGCAAGGTGCGTGCACGCATTGAAATATCTAAAGATATAAGTGCTGATGATGCTCTCTCGCTTGCAAAAGAGCAGACCGCAGTTAAAGATGCGCTAACCGGAAAAACTCTTATTAAAGAGCTCTATGTTCCGGGCAGAATAGTAAACTTTGTTGTAAAATAATTTATTGCGCAAAACACTGATTTTTTGCTTGACAACGGTAGTATGTATTGATATAATATTACCGTTGTCTATTTGATCCATTAGCTCAGTTGGCAGAGCACTTGACTTTTAATCAAGGTGTCCGGGGTTCAAATCCCCGATGGGTCACCAACCGTCTCTTTATCCTAAAAGAGGCGGTTTTTCTTTGCAAATAATTTATAAAAACAGCGCATAACCCAATTAGAGTTACGCGCTGTTTTTGGTGCACCGAAATCGGTGAAATCCGAACCAAGACCTAATGATTCGAGGTCTTTAAAGGTTATTTCCCTTGTGCTGTCTTTGTAGTTAAAGGTAATAACCATTCTGTCGTCATATAGGAAAATGGCATTTATAAAACTGTCAATAAGTTTCCTTCGATGTTCAAGTTTGTTTGTGTTTAGTTGCCTTAACTTTTGAAGCCAAAATACAATTTGCTCTCTCGTTAGCATTGGCTTTGCACTTTCTTCTTTTGCAATTTGAGAATACAGTTCATTTTTCTGAAATTCTAATTCTTCAAGCCGTTTCTTTGTTGACTCT
>JAFXNY010000144.1 GCA_017529165.1 Clostridia bacterium | reverse complement strand
TGCCTTAATATTTCACCTAACCGCTGGGCTTGTTCTTTATTTATCACAGCTCCTGTTGGGTTATTAGGAAAGTTTATAAGTACCGCTGTTGTTTTTTCGTTTATAGCCGCCTTGATAGCATTAAAATCAATCGTAAAATCAGGCGGCAAAGTTTTAACTACAACCTTTTTAGCTCCTGCGTTTTCAATAAACACACTGTACTCGGGGAAAAACGGCGCTAAAACTATAACCTCATCGCCCTGCTCGCACAATGCCTTTAATGTTATTGTAAGCGATGCAGCAGCTCCGCAGGTCATATAGATATCGTCAGCCGTGGCCTTTACACCGAAACGCTGTGTTATAGAATCGGCAATCGCCGTGCGTACCGAAAGATCTCCTTGTGCCGAAGTATAGCCGTGAAGAGCTACGCTATCACTTTCTTCTATCAGCTTTTTAATGCTCTCATTTACGCTTTTTGGTGCCGGAATACTCGGATTGCCAAGGCTGAAATCAAAAACATTATCTTCTCCTAAAAGTGCCTTTCTGCCCCTTGAATATTCAAATATCTCTCTTATTTTAGAGGGACTTTTACCCATAGAAACCATTTTTCTGTTCATATAATTTCTCCTTTTGCCAATGAAAAAGTCCGCAAAAAGCAGATTGACTGCTAAATGCGGACTGACTACCTATTCAAAAACGCAACAATTACTCTGCTACGATCTTAAAAGAGGGCAGGCAGTCCGTAGTAAAGTAATAAAAGTAATAATAATTCTCTTTACCGAACATTACCAAAACCTCCCTTTTAGTCTTTTATACATATTACACTCATTTTTACTGTTTGTCAAGAAAAAACTATATCTCAGGCCTAAATGACGGCATAACTTTAAGCTTAAATAGATTTGCCTTATGAAGCCTATCTATCTTTTCCTTTTTTGTTTCATCTTCAATGATACCCTCACGGATGTATTTATCAAGTTCCTCATAGGTAAAGCCTAAGTTTTCTTCGTCTGTTTTACCGCAAAGCCCGTCAATAGGCACCTTATCAACTAACACATCGGGAAGCCCTAAAACTCTGCCTATCGCCTTTACTTCCCTGACAGTCAAATTAGCACAGGGACTAAAATCGCCTGCCGCATCGCCGTAACGGGTGGAATAACCTACATAATCTTCCGATAAATTGCATGTATTGGCAACCCTGCCGTTATTGCTTTGCGATACCGCATAGAGTGTTGCCATACGGATACGGGGAGGAAGATTTACCCTACTTTGCTCACTGATATCAAAGGGTATATTCTTAATAAGTCCGTCAACTGCTTCTTTAATATTTACCGTGAAACTGCGGATACCTAGAAAGCTTACAAGCAGCTGTGCCATATCGATATCCGGCTGTTCACCATTCGGCATAAGTACGCCGATTACACGGTCCTTACCTAACGCCTCAACACATAAAGCGGCTACAACCGAGCTATCCTTTCCGCCGGAAATACCTATAACGGCATTACAGCCTTTGCCGTTTTCACGGAAAAAATCTCTTATCCATTTTACGCAATCATTTTTAACCTTTAAAGCGTCAAACATACTCTGCCTCCGATATAGATACTATTTATACAATTCTTCCTTTGCGTGTTCTATCATCTTAAGCGGAGAGAAGTTGTATTCGTACCCCCCCTCATAGGGCTTATCAATAAAATCAGGATCAATATCCTCCACTTTATCAAACACTAAAAAGTTTTTTGCATTATAATATGGCTTCTCTTTTACTTCTTTAAGATTGGTTATCAGCTTTTTATGGTATGTTACGGCTTCCTGAAGCCTTATCGTGCTTCCTGCCTGAGTGCCTAACGGAACATCAAGCATACACTTTGCGCCGGCAATTATAGGCAAAGTCTTATAATAAGGGCAATAATCATTTATTGTGAACGCAGATCCCTTATATAAAACTCTAAAGCCCCTATTGTAGTTTTTACATTCATAATCCTTTTTTAGCTGTTCTTCTATGCCTTCATCAACGGAAACCAACCTAAAATCACATTTTTTACCGGCATCTGAAAGGTACTTGAATATTTGAAAAAGAAGAGGAAACTTACCCTTATCCGCACCTATAAACATAACATCTGAAGATATGTTTTCTTTCTGTGCCTTTTCTTCTATCCCGTCAACCCGTGAATATATGCCCTCGTAAAACTCAAAACCGTACTTCTTGGCATCCTGCTTATCAAAGGTCATTACCAAGTCAAAGTTATCCTTCACATATTGGGGAGTTAAATGATGCCAAGTGGACGCTATATCAAATGAATAGTATACAAACTTAGCATTCACATAATAAAACTTAAGAAAAGACAAGAAATTATCAAAATAATGTTCATCCTCCATTTTATACATAGAAAAAACAAACATTATCTCATCCGTGCGTTTACAATTCTTCAAATACTTATGTTCTAATACTCTGTAATAAAGCTTTTTCCTAATTTGCCAAGGTATATATCTTGTAACCTTGTTTGAAAATGCTATTGAAAGGTTGGTGCTTTCTTTAAGATTTGGAAAAAAGCAATAATACTCAATATCATTATTTTTTATCACATCATAAAAAATGCCTGTGCCCTTATCATACATTTTATCGTTCGGTCCGAAAACTACTGTTTTCATTGTGCACTTCCTCGCTTTATTACTCTTTTAATTAAGTTGATTCCCGCTAAAAACTTTTCAACTATTATCGGATGACGGTTATTATAATTTCTTACAGTTTTCATGAAATATAACATATTTGTAAGCTTGCGTGTATCAATATCAAAAAATCCCATAGGATAGTATGAAAAAATAAATGTATCGGTTTTTATATTAATCAAGTTTATCGGCAATTCAAGTCTGTAATGTATGTAAGCAAACTCGTCTTTTAAAACCTTAAAAAACTTTCTGTAATAACGAACAATTCTGCCGTTTTCACTAATAAAGATTTGGTAATGATAATTTATGGGCGCAGAAATAGTATTAGTTATATGAAATGCTTTTTCAATTATTTTCTTGTCTACTACCTGCATACCCTTTTCGTTCATCATATCAGCGGCGAATATGCCGTCATAAAAAGGTATCCCCAGTGCCTTGGCTTTTGCATTGGTATCAATCTCATCAAATGCACAGTTTCCGCTCTCAAGAATATTTTTCCAGTGTTTTGTGCCGGCAACATCAGCCTTGAATAAATTATTGACTTCATCAATATTTTTCATTAAACAAAAATGGCCGGCATGATTTATTTTATAGTATTTCTTGTAATCTATTCTTTCAAGATAATCTGTAATTCTGCCATAAACAACATCCAAGTCACCATATGCCCAATAATCATAACCGGCAAGATAATCAGCAAATATAGCACCATACAGAGATTTAAAATCGCACAGTTTATAAGGATTTGTAATTGAGAAATCTACGCCCAATTTACTTACGGCAAGCCGATTAAAATCACTCAGAGTAAAACTAACCCATTTTACATTATCTGCTCTATCTTCCGGTTCATCATTATCGGTGAAGATAAAAAAATCAATATTGCTGTTTCTTCTTGCGCTCTCGTACCAAAGAGTGAAGCTTGGCTTTAGTTTGCCATAATATTGAAGCACTACCGCAATACTGTTCATATAATACCTCTCTGTACTTTCTTTTAGTTCAGTTTACCATATTTACAGTATTTTTCAACAAAAACTTTCTCTGCCATATCCAAAATCGGCAACCGCTTTTAATACGGTTGCCGGTTATCAGGTTAAAATTGTAATTTACTTTGCGTAATCGGCGGCACGGTTTTCTCTTATGAGATTAACCTTAATCTGCCCCGGATACTCAAGCTCGTTTTCAATCTTACGAGCAATATCGTGCGCTACAATTACCATTTGGTCATCGCTTATCATTTCGGGCTTAACGATAATTCTTATCTCTCTGCCTGCTTGAATTGCATACGAGCTATCAACACCGCTAAAGGAGTTTGCGATTTCCTCAAGCTTTTCAAGACGCTTAATATAGTTTTCGATATTCTCGCGTCTCGCACCCGGACGGGCTGCCGAAATAGCATCTGCCGCCTGAACTATGCAAGCAACTACTGTTTTTGCCTCAACATCGCCATGGTGAGCGTGTATCGCATGGATAACCGCTTCGCTCTCGCGGTACCTTTTAGCCGCTTCAACGCCGAGCTGAATATGCGAGCCCTCCTGCTCATGGTCAATAGCCTTACCTATATCGTGAAGAAGACCTGCACGCTTTGCAAGCGTTACATCAGCGCCAAGCTCTGCGGCGATAAGACCTGCTATATGGCAAACCTCAAGCGAGTGATTAAGTACATTCTGGCCGTAACTTGTACGATAGTGAAGTCTGCCGAGCAGTTTAATAAGCTCTGGGTGAAGATTGTGAACGCCCGATTCTATCATGGCGCGCTCGCCCTCTTGCTTGATTATCGCATCTACCTCGGCAGTCGCCTTAGCAACCGACTCTTCTATTCTTGCCGGATGTATTCTACCGTCAGCAATCAGTTTTTCAAGCGTGCGGCGTGCTATTTCACGGCGAATAGGCTCAAAGCTCGATACTGTTATAGCTTCCGGTGTATCGTCAATAATAAGGTCAACACCCGTAGCATTTTCAATCGCTCTTATATTTCTTCCCTCACGGCCGATTATTCTTCCTTTCATCTCATCGTTCGGAAGCGGTACTACCGAAACGGTGATTTCAGAAGAATGGTCAGCGGCACAGCGCTGAATGGCTCTGCCTAAAATCTCACGGGCAAGCTTATCGGAATCATCCTTAACCTGATTCTCAAACTCCATAATGCGAACGGCTTTTTCGTGGGTTAAATCGCCGTCAAGCATTTCGAGGAGTTTTGCTTTTGCCTGTTCTTTTGAAAGGCCTGATATTTTCTCAAGCATTTCAAGTTGACTGCGCTTTAATTGCTCGCACTCTTCGAGCTTAGCATCAATTTCCTTTGCTCTTTGGGCTATTTTTTCTTCCTTTGCCTCAAGATTATCTGTTTTTCTATCGAGGCTCTCTTCCTTTTGCTGAATCCTATGCTCCTGCCTTTGTACTTCCGCTCTACGCTCACGCAAATCACGCTCGGTATCCTGGCGGAGCTGATGAATCTCTTCCTTTGCTTCAATCAAAGTTTCTTTTTTCTTTGTTTCGGCTGTCTTCATAGCATCACTTAAAATGCGCTTGGCTTCTTCTTCAGCTGAGCCTATGGTTTTTTCCGCAGACTTACGGCGATAAGCAGAACCTATAAAGAAACCTACTATAGCAAGCACCAAACAAGCGGCGACGAAAACAACAATTTCGATTGGACCGAATTTAGGTGGCATAATATCCCCCTCCTTATATACTTAAAGCGGTTTTGCGAACATAATAATTTGTATGAATATCGCCGGGGACCGCTGTTTTTACCCCCGTGATAGCAACTGCTATATTTATGCAAGGTACCGCCTTGCATAATAAGACAAGACTAACTTATCCTAATGATTTTACCACTATATAGGCAAGCTGTCAAGTTTTTATATACTACATAAAGAAGTAATTGACATCCCAAGCGGGCAAGCACGGGTTGTGCCGAAGATAGACATTATAATCGTTTCTAATGGTAAGCACCGATTGCGGTATCTCTATTAAATCTTCACTCCTGTGATATGCGGCTATCTGCATTTTAGGCCTAAACTTTGAAATTGTTTTTTTTTGCACCCTTTATTGCAGCGGCTTCTGCTCCCTCGATATCCATTTTTATAAATGTGGGAGAAATATTAAGAGAATCAACAGTTAGAATATCGGTTTGTATCAGCTTGCCTGAATGACCGAAGCCCCTTGAACCGTTCATACTAAACAGAGCTTTACCACACTTATCCGAAACAGCGGCGTTTATGTTTTCTATATTTTTAATCTTTTCAGTTGCCGTAATCAGCTTGCTGTAGGTCTTCTTATCCGGCTCAACGGCGATGATTTTATTCCACTGCTTTACCCGCTCACAAAACGACAAAACCGTATCACCCCTATACGCCCCAAGGTCAAGATAAATCTCATTATTACTTAAACCGAAAAAGTTTTGGTAAGGCTCTGACTCATCAGTTTCGCAATCAAAAAGGTGATGTATATCGCCCGTAAGCTTATACAAAATAATATCCTTAAAGGTTTTCTTTGATATATCGTCTGCAAGAATATCATAAATGTAATTAAACTCATCTTTTCTCTTCTCGTAGTATTCAGAGCAAAAAAGAGTTGAGCCGTAAACCGGAACATCGGGCGCATAAAGCTCGTTTTCTTTTGCTATCCTTTTAATGTTGGCGATAACTTCCGGCAAAGCGGTGCCGAAGCATAAAAGTATTATCATACCGCCAAACTTCTCTTTTGTGGTTTCATAATTAGTAACCGGCATACCGTGAAAGATTTTTTTGCGCACAAATGAGTCGGACGAAAAAACGCCCGATATTTTAATATCATATTGCCGGCAGACCGATATTATCTTATCGGCGCCGTTGCCCATACCGTAAAGAACTATCGGTTTCTTTGTTGTTTTAAGGTAATTCCATATATCTTCCATATAATAAATATACCATAATCAGCGTACTTTAACAAGGCAAAATTATTAACAAATTGTAAAAGGTCAGGGAAAGTCAAAGTTTTTTTGCAGTTTTGCTTGACATTTTGAAAATTGTGGTTATAATGGTATTTGTCAGGGAAAGTCAAAGACACTTGAGAATGGAGTGTAGAAGTATGGCAGATGAGAAAAACAGTAAGCCGGAAGTTGAAGAAAAAGCCCCCGAGTCTAAGGACTCCAAAAAAGCAAAAAAGCCCAAATCAAGCGGTGAAACCGAAAAGCTTAAGGGCGAGCTTGAAAAGGTAAAAGACCAGCTTCTTAGAACTGCGGCAGAGTTTGATAATTATAAAAAACGCACCGAGCGTGAGCGTGCAGGTATCGCAGAATATGCAAAGTGCGAAATAATAAAAAAGCTTTTGCCGATACTTGATAATATAGACCGTGCCGCTTTGGCTGACAGCTCAAGCGAAGACTATATAAAAGGTATCGAGATGATTGTAAAGCAATTTTCTTCTCTCGCAGAGTCGCTCGGCATTGAAGAGATAGGCAAAAGCGGAGATGTATTTGACCCTAATATGCACGAAGCAGTAATGCATATTGAGGACGAGGCTTTTGGTGAAAACCAAATAGCCGAAGTGCTTCAAAAGGGCTATAAGCTCGGTGATACTATTATCCGAGCCGCCATGGTAAAAGTAGCAAACTAACCTAAAATGGTTATAATAAAGAAAATAAACACAAACCTTTAAGGAGGATATTATTATGGGAAAAATTATTGGTATTGACTTAGGTACTACAAACTCTTGCGTTGCCGTTATGGAAGGCGGCGAAGCGGTTGTTATTGCTAACGCAGAGGGCGCAAGAACAACTCCGAGTGTAGTGGCATTTTCAAAAACAGGAGAGAGAATGGTAGGTCAGGTGGCAAAGCGCCAGGCTATTACCAATCCGGATAGAACAATCAGCTCCATAAAGCGTGAAATGGGCAGTAACTACACCGTGGAGATTGACTCTAAAAAGTACACTCCGCAGGAAGTATCGGCTATTATTCTCCAAAAGCTTAAGGCTGATGCCGAAAGCTATTTGGGTCAGAGCGTATCCGAAGCGGTTATTACCGTTCCGGCATACTTTACCGATGCACAGCGCCAGGCAACAAAGGATGCAGGCAAGATTGCCGGTCTTGAAGTTAAGCGTATAATAAACGAGCCTACAGCGGCGGCTCTCGCATACAGCATTGATAAGGAAGACGACCAAAAGGTTATGGTTTACGACCTTGGCGGCGGTACATTCGATGTATCAATTATTGAAATGGGTGACGGTGTTCAGGAGGTTCTTGCTACCGCAGGTAATAACAGACTCGGCGGTGACGATTTCGATAAACGCATAATGGACTATGTTGTATCTACATTCAAAGCTGAACAGGGCATTGATTTGTCCGGCGATAAAATGGCGATGCAGAGAATTAAGGAAGCGGCTGAAAAGGCTAAAATCGACCTTTCGGGTATGACCACTGCCAGCATAAATCTCCCCTTTATCACTGCTGATTCAACCGGCCCTAAGCACTTTGAAACAACACTTACGAGAGCTAAGTTTAACGAGCTTACAGCAGACCTCGTTGAAGCTACTATGGGACCTGTTCGTCAGGCACTCAGTGATTCGGGACTTCAGAAAAACGAAATCAACAAGGTTCTTATGGTTGGCGGTTCATCCCGTATTCCTGCAGTTCAAGAGGCTATAAAGAACTTTATGGGCTCTGAGCCGTTTAAGGGCATTAACCCGGATGAATGCGTAGCTTTAGGCGCCGCTTTACAGGCAGGCGTTTTGGGCGGCGATGTTAAGGGACTTTTACTTCTCGATGTTACTCCGCTCTCCCTCGGTATTGAAACCATGGGCGGCGTATCTACAAAGGTTATTGAGCGCAACACAACTATACCTACAAAGAAGAGCCAGATTTTCTCTACTGCGGCAGACGGTCAGACCTCGGTTGAAGTTCATGTTTTGCAGGGTGAGAGAGAGTTTGCAAAGGATAACAAGACACTCGGCGTATTCCATCTTGACGGCATAGCTCCGGCTCCCCGTGGAATACCCCAGATTGAGGTTACTTTCGATATAGATGCTAACGGTATTGTTCATGTATCTGCAAAAGACCTCGGCACCGGCAAGGAGAACAACATCACAATCACCTCCAACACAAATATGTCTAAAGAAGATATAGATAAGGCTGTTAAAGAGGCTGAGGCTTATGCGGCAGAGGATAAAAAACGCCGTGAGGCTGTTGATATCAGAAACGGTGCAGACCAGATGATTTACCAGACTGAAAAGACGGTAAGCGAGCTTGGCGATAAGCTCTCAGAAGATGAAAAGAGCAGAATAAACACCGCAAAGGATGCGCTTAAAGAGGCACTTAAGGGTGAAGATACCGAAGCTATAAAAGCTAAACAGGAAGAGCTTCAAAAAGAGCTCTATGCCGTAAGCGAAAAGGTATATAAGGCGGCGGCTGAAGCACAGGGTGCCGCAGGCGCTGCACCTCAGGGTGAACAGGCAGGAAATGCAGGCGATAATGTTTACGAAGCTGACTATACCGATGTTGACGACAGCAAGAAGGACTAAAGCATAAAAGGCAAAACAGGCTTTACGCCTGTTTTGCCGTACATAATTTTTTAGGAGTTAAGTGTCGTGGCTGACGAAAAAAGAGATTATTACAGTGTATTAGGCGTTGACAGAGATGTAAACGAAGACGACCTTAAAAAAGCATACAGAAAAGCGGCAAAAAAGTATCACCCCGATTTACATCCGGGTGATAAAGAGGCCGAAAAAAACTTCAAAGAGGTTAACGAGGCGTACGAGGTTTTATCCGATAAAGAAAAGCGTGCACGCTATGACCAATTCGGTCACGCAGGGGTTGACCCCAACTTTAACCCCGGCGGTGCCGGTGGCTTTGGCGGCGGTTTTGGCGACTTCGGAGATTTAGGCGATATATTCAGCTCGTTTTTCGGCGGCGGTTTTGGCGGCGGAAGACAGGCAAACCCCAACGCACCACGC
>JAFXNY010000002.1 GCA_017529165.1 Clostridia bacterium | reverse complement strand
GAAGGGTTTATTCAATCGGCGACAACCGTGTGAATATATACGATAAGCACGGCGAACTGCTCAGAAGTGACGAATGTGATTTCGGAGGAGTAAAGCTATCGGTTACAGGCTCAAATGAGGTTTGTGTTATAAGCGATAACGAAATACAGAAAATAACCGTAAACAAAGGTGATTAGTATGGCGATTGGAATTATTCTTGATTTGATAATTATTGCGATTGTTGCGCTTTGTGTTTTTCTTTCTGCAAGGCACGGCTTTGTTCGCACGCTTATAGAGGTGATAGGCTTTATAGCCTCAATTTCCATAGCGTTTACAATTAGTTCACCACTTGCAAGCGTTACTTATGATAAGATTATCGAGCCGTCGATTGTGTCGAAGGTCGATGAGGCTTCTGCTGACGGCGGCAACAATATTTCGCAAAAGTTATGGGATTCATTCCCCGATTTGCTGAAAAATCACGCGTCGGATTTCGGGCTTACAAAGGAAGGATTTGATGAAAAGGTTTCTTCCTCCATTTCTCAAAGCACTTCCGAATCGGCGCAGAAAATATCAAAAACGGTTACAAAGCCGCTTATAGTAAAGCTCCTCAGTGCGTTTTATTCAACCGTTATAACGATAATACTTATCACGCTTTCAAAATACTTAGCGAAGCTGATAAATAAGCTCTTTAAGGTTTCGATTATAGGGAAAATTAACGCCATATTGGGTGGTGCGGTAGGCGCCGCAAAGGGCTTGGTTTTTGCGTTTATATTTTGCTCGATTGTAAGCATAATAGTTTTGCTTGGCAAGGACGGTTTTTGGATATTTACCGATAAAAATATCGCAGCATCAAATATTTTTAAAATAATATACGGTTTTTCACCGTTTGTATAGGCCGTAAACACGGCATAATTCAAGGAGAATTGTTGTTTTATGAAGCTATGTTCAAAATGTAAAAAAAGACCGGCGGTAGTGTTTATGTCAAATCCGCTCACTCCTTCAAAGGAGCCGGAGGGGCTTTGTTTGGTTTGCGCTAAGGAGCTTGGTATTAAACCGGTTGACGATATGCTTAAAAGTATGAATATAACCGATGAGGATATCGAGCAAATGAGTGATCAGTTTATGGAGATGATGTCACCCGATGCTGATGACGGTAAGTTAAACGATGAAACATTTGATTTGGGAACTGCCCCGGCAATCCCGTTTTTAAAAAATATGTTTGGCGGTGCCGAGAAAACTACTGAGGATGAAAAAGAAAAGGGTGCAAAGGGCGATAAGCCGAAGAAAAAACGCAAGAGATTTTTGGAAAACTATTGCACAAATCTTACCGAGCGCGCAAGGGACGGCAAGCTCGATAATATCATCGGCAGGGAAAAGGAGCTTTACCGCACAATACAGATACTTTCCCGCCGTTCAAAGAATAATCCCTGCTTAATCGGCGAACCGGGCGTAGGTAAAACCGCTATTGCAGAAGGATTGGCCCAAAAAATCGTCAAAGGCGAAGCTCCTGCTCGCCTTTGCGATAAAGAGATTTATCTGCTTGATCTTACCGGTCTTGTTGCGGGCACACAGTTCAGAGGTCAGTTTGAAAGCCGTGTAAAAGGACTTGTGGATGAAATTAAAGATGCCG
>JAFXNY010000001.1 GCA_017529165.1 Clostridia bacterium | reverse complement strand
GCGAAAACCGCTCTGTTGAGCGGTTTTTAAGGGGCGTGGGTGGTATTGGCGGGAGTGGAGTGCAGTCCGAAAATCATACTGATTTTCGGCGAACGGCACTTCCGTCCAAGAGAGTGTCGTCTTTTTCGACACTCTCATAAAAAATGCAACCGTTTGGTTGCATTTTTTATTATATTTTTGTGTGTATAATTTCCGCTCTGCCCGAAAGCTTTACTTTAACTCCCTTTGGAATTAAAACACTGTCACCCGTTTTAAGATGCATAGTGCCGGACGGATAGGACATATCAACCTCGCCGGAAGTAAGAATTATAGAAATCAAGTTTTCGTTCTCGTAAAGCCCCACATTGCCGTCCATCGTAATAAGGTCTGTTTTGAACACATCGCAAACGCCCAGCTCACGCACGGTACCGAACGGATAGAGAATAAGCTCGCCTGTGTTGCCGTAGCTTAAATTGTTTTTGCGTGTTTTCATAACATCGAGCGCCCTATCTATCTGTAGCGGACGGGGCTTTCCATAGCTATCCACTCTTCCGTAATCGGAGATTATATACTCGCTGTCACTATTAGTTGAGATTTCGAGTGCCGATATTCCGCCGCCTATTGCGAACACAACGCCGGGAGGCACAAAGAACACATCGCCCTTCTGCACGCCCACAAAGTTGCATATTGCCGAAAGAGAACCGCCTTTAACACGGCTTTTAAGTTCATCCGGCGACACATTACGGCTAAGTCCATATACTATTTCGGCGCCTTTTTTGCAATCGACAATATAAATTAAGGAAATCTTGCCCTTTTTATTTCCGTGAAGCGCCGCATATTCATCATCGGGATAGACCTTAACAGGCAAGCGCTCTACGGTATTTAGCGCCTTAATATATATAGGGAAATTATTATCGGGGGTATCTTCTTCGCCGCCGAGACGGGAGAGAGCCTCATTTATGCCAAGACCTGCAAAGGTGCCGTTTTTTACTATGCTCTCGCTCTCATCTCTGCCGGAGAGCACAAAGACTTCGCCGGAATTGCCACCCAAAATCATTTGCGGTATTATCTGTTCGCCGAGTGAATTATAAGTTCCAAGTAAAAGCGGATACATATTTCCCCCTCTTTTCTTTTTTTACTTCATATCATCAATAGGCAAATAAAAGCTATCTATGAACTCGTCTAAGAATATATCCGCCTCGGGCAGATTTAATTTCTTTATAGCCTTAATTGTTGACTCCTTTGCCGCTTCAAACTCTCTGTTTCCGCTAACCGTTTCTTCAATGCACTTTATAAGCGCCGAAATCTTATCCGCCGCCTTTATAATCTTTTTTGTTTGCTCATCGGGGTTATAAAGCGGTACAAAATCTTCCTTTAAGTCCGCCGGCAATAAGGATATAAGCTTTTCCTCTGCTACCGCCTCAATATCCTTATATGCTGATTTTATATCGGCATTATAATACTTTATGGGTGTTGGCATATCGCCGGTTATTATCTCACTCGTATCGTGAAACATAGCGCACACGGCAACATTAGAAGCGTCAACATTTCCCCCAAGCCTTTTATTTTTTATAACCGCAATAGCGTGGGCAATTAAAGCCACCTCAAGACTATGCTCGCTTAGGTTTTCATTTCGGGTGTTTCGCATAAGTCCCCAGCGGTATATATTTTTCATTCTTGAGAGCATTGCATAAAAATGACTTTTCATATAAAACACCCCTCCTTGAATATTATAACATTTTTTGGTATAATATCAATGAATAAATCTAAAAGTAGGTGAAACGGTGGACTTAAAGCGTGAAAAGGCTTTATTACTCGGCGAACAAAAAGAAAAAAAGCTGTTTACTTTTTTAGTGGCGTTAGTTGCGGCAACGGCTATTTTTCTGCCTTATATGCTGGCAAGCGAGGGCTATTTTACATTCTATGGAGACTTTAATGTTCAGCAAATACCCTTTTACAAACTTTGCCATAAAGCTATAAGAGAGGGCAATATTTATTGGAGCTTTAATACAGACCTCGGCGCCAATTTTATAGGCTCTTATTCCTTTTACCTCTTGGGCAGTCCGTTTTTCCTTGTAACTCTGCCGTTTCCTAACAGCTGGGTGCCTTATTTTATGGGGCCTCTTCTAATTCTTAAGTTCGCCCTCGCATCTCTTACGGCATATCTTTATATACGCCGATTTACCAAAACACCCGAGGCGGCAAGCCTTGGCGGTATTCTTTATGCGTTTTCGGGCTTTTCGGTATATAATATATTCTTTAATCACTTCCACGAAGCGATTATAGTATTTCCGCTCTTGCTTTTAAGTATGGAACTGCTAATAAATGAAAACAGGCGGGGTGTTTTCGCCCTTACAGTAGCGCTTAGCGCCATAGTTAATTACTTTTTCTTTTTCGGAATGGTTGTATTCTCTGTAATCTACTTCTTTGTAAGAGCTTTTTCGGGGTCAATAAAACTTACTGTAAGAAGATTTTTAGCTCTCATATTTGAGGCTGTTTCAGGTTTTCTTATAGCTGCGTTTCTCGTACTTCCCTCGGTTTTAGCGATAGTATCCAACAGTCGTGTTTCGGATTTTCTGCTCGGCTGGGGCGCTATTGTTTACGGCAAAGAAAGCATTTATCCTAATATTATAGAGTGCTTTTTCTTCCCACCCGACCTGCCGGCAAGGCCGGTTTTCTTCCCACAGGCCGATGTTAAATGGTCGTCTCTCGGCGGTTGGCTTCCGCTTTTCAGTATGACCGGCGTTTTTGCGTTCTTCCGTAGTAGGCAAAACAGTTGGCTTAAAAGAATGATGGGCATTTGCATATTTATGGCATTGGTGCCGATACTCAACAGTGCTTTTTACGCCTTTAATTCCTCATATTACGCACGGTGGTTTTATATGCCGATACTTCTTATGTGCCTTATGACTGCAGAAATGTGCGAAGATATACAGGCAAATATGAAGTACGGCTTTGGCTGGACGCTTGGCATAACCTTGGCTTTTGTCTTAGTGATCGGCTTTTTCCCTCAGAAAAAGGACGGCAAGATTATACTCGGCCTCTTTACAGAGCCGGACAACCTCACCTATATACTGCGTTTTGCCGGTGCCTGCGCTATAGCCGTTATAAGCCTTATAGTGCTCAGCATATTGCTTAAAGTGCGGAAGAAAAGCATACAGAGGTTTTTGAAGACTTCTATTGTATGCACCTTGATAATATCGGTAATATACGCAAATGTTTTCATAGCTTGCGGCAGGTCGCATTCCTACGAAGTAAAGGATGTTATGATAGACCACCTGATAGAGGGCAAAGTAGATTTACCCGATACGGGAAACTACCGAATTGATGTGTATGACGGTGTTGATAACACCGGTATGTATTTGAGGTTTCCTACAATTAACGCCTTTCAATCTATTGTGCCCGCCTCTGTAATGGAGTTTTATGATTATATTGATATTCCTCGCACGGTAGGAAGCAGGCCGGATACCGAATACCCTGAGCTTCGCTCGCTTCTATCCGTTAAGTATCTGCTTAATGACTGCACCCTCGAAAAGTTTACAGACAATAACGGCGAAACCAAAATGCCTCATTATAAATATCTTAAAACTGACGGCGGATATTATATATACGAAAACGAAAACTTTGTGGGTTACGGTTTTTCATACGATAAATATATGACCTACGATTACTGTGACTCTTTAAGCGGTAAAACACGCTCAAAGCTTATGCTTAAAGCCCTGCTTTTAAGCGATGAACAGGTTAAAAAATATGGGGATATTATGACCGATATAATCGAAGACGATATTTCTGTTACTTACGAAAACTCATTCTCCGATGACGCCGCCTTACTTTCAGAATCGAGTGCGGTAGATTTTTCTTACGATAAGAACGGTTTTTCCGCTACTGTAGTAAGGGATAAAGAATCGCTTGTTTTCTTTTCTGTGCCTTACGATAAGGGTTGGTCTGCCACGGTGGACGGCAAAGAAACTGTAATAGAAAAGGTAAATGTAGGCTTTATGGCGGTACCGGTAGAGGCGGGCACGAGCATTATCCGCTTTAATTACCGCACGCCCGGACTTGACACCGGAATATATATTTCGCTCGGCGCACTCATAGCATTTTTAATCTATTTTATAGCCTGCAGTGTTTATTATAATTCCCACCCGACAGATACGCCCTATCCCGAGGGCAGTGCCCTGCTTGAGCGTTGGCGAAAAGAAATAATCACAAGCAAAGCGATTGAAATCTTAAACGAATGGGATGAACCGGCAACACTGCTTGACCGGCTTGATACCGAACCCGTAAATCCACCGAGCAACAAAGATATATCCGGCGGTTTTTCGGTTGATACAGATATTTTCAAATAAAATAAAGCATAAAGAGCCTCAAAAAAATGAGGCTCTTTTTTGTGACATTGTATGTCGCAAATTATAGTTTTATCCTGCCCTTACTGTGCAAATCTGCAAGTGCCCTTTTTTGTAATATATCATATTTTAATATGGGAGGGTAAATTATGAAAAAGATAGGGCTTGACGCCGGTCACGGACTTTACACGGTGGGAAAACAAACTCCTGACGGTATCAAGGAATGGTCACTTAATGATGATGTATGCGACAGAATAGCTAAAATACTATCCGCTTACGATTGCGAAATCATACGCACCGATAATGACGAGGGAGCGGTTGACGAGCCGTTATCGCAAAGAGTAAACGCCTATATAAAAGCCGGGGTTGACGCTTTTGTTTCCATTCACCACAACGCCTATACAGGAAGCTTTAGCGGTGTTACCGGTGTAGAAGTATACACCGATAGAAGCCCCACCTGCAGGGACAATAGGCTCGCAGAGGATATCTATACAAGACTTGTTAAGTACACAGGGCTTAAAGGCAGAGGCATAAAGCGTGCTAATTTCCAAGTTATAAATCAAAATAAAGTTCCGGCTGTTTTAGTTGAGGGCGGTTTTATGGACGGCGAGTTTGATTATAAAATAATCACATCAGACGAGGGCAAGCAAAACTATGCCCGTGCCGTAGCAGAGGGACTAATAGAGTTTTTGTCTCTAAAGCCCAAAGAGAATGACGAAAAAATAGATGTTATATATCAGGTTTGGGAGAATGTGAAGAGAAAGTGGCTTCCTAATGTTAAAAACGACAGCGACTACGCTGGCAATATGAAAAATGCAATTTGTGCGGTTTACGCAAATCTCACAAAGGGAAATATCTATTATAAAGTACATTTAAGAGGCACTGCTACAAGAAAGGCTCGCTGGCTTCCCGAGGTTAAAAACCGTGAAGACTATGCCGGAAACCTAGGCCAGCCTATTGATGCTGTGGCTTTCCGCACTGATACCGGCAAAACGCTTTGCTATGCCGCTCACGAAAAAAGCTCTAACCGTTGGCTGCCGGAAGTCACAGGCTATGACATAAACGATAGTAAAAACGGCTATGCCGGAAACTTCGGCAGAGAAAT
Organism: Clostridia bacterium; assembly: GCA_017529165.1. The sequence continues at coordinate 5,477 of JAFXNY010000001.1, read as the reverse complement.
AGACGCCATTAAGGTTTATTTTAAGTAAAGAGGCAAAAAAAATGAAAATAAAGGAAATAATAAGCGCCGCCGCAGGCGCCATAGGGGCAGTTTTAGCTAAAATCTTCGGCGGTTTTGATTCCGCCCTTACAACTCTTATGGTTTTTATGGCGGCGGACTATATAAGCGGACTTATTTTAGCAGGAGTATTCAAAAAAAGCCCGAAATCGAAAAACGGTGCGCTCGAATCGCACGCCGGGTTTAAGGGGCTGATGAGAAAAGGGATAACTTTAATTATTGTACTGTTATCCTACCGCCTTGATAGCTTTACAGGGCAAAGCTTTATTGCTGACGGCGTGATAATCGCCTTTATCACTAACGAGGCAATAAGCATTACAGAGAATGCCGCACTAATAGGTATCCCTATGCCGGCACCGCTTATTAAGGCTATAGATATTCTCAAATCAGATAGCACCAAATAATAAAACGGGCGTTTGATAAACGCCCCTACAAATAATCATTATTTATTGTTCGTAGGGGCGGATATTATCCGCCCGTATCTGCCGTCTGATGTCTGTTTTGGAACGTCGAGGTCGCCGTTCCCTACATCGGTGCGTCGAAAATCGCCGCACCCTACAAATATCAAATATTGCCTTTTCGTAGGGGCAGGCGTCCCGACTGCCCGTTTAATATACCGCCGTAGGCACACATATCATCTGAAATCTGACATCTGTAATCTGATGTCAGATAATAATTACGGCACAGTCTAATTTTCACGGTTTCTTTTCCACGCTTCCATTTTAAGCACGGCGGAAATCTGCCGTGCAGGTTTTAACGGAAGCTTATAAAAAAGCTTCCGAAGCGGAAAAAGCAAAGCAACTACCGGTCTTATAATTGGCTTGTATATGATATTAAGTTTACAATATGCCCGCCTGAAATTAAAGTATTTTGTGAGAAAATCTTGAAATGCGGTTTCGTGATAAACACTTCTTGCACCGTCACAAAGGTAAGCGTTTTCAATATCAAGGTCGTTAAACCACTGTACAATACCGTTTACTAAAGCCAAATTGACACCGTCTTTCTCACAGCTTGTACGGGTGTGAAGTGAACTTATGGGAATAAACTGTCCTCTTATATACACATCCGAATATCCGCATAACTGACCGCTCGATTTTCTAAAAGCACCGAAAAACCGACATTCTTTCTGGCTAAATCCGCTCTCTACGGTGTTAATCATTTCTTCTTTTGAAATCGGAACTGTTCCGCTCGGATATCCCTTTAGACTTTCAATGTACACGTCGTATATTTCATCTTTATAGTCTTTAGGGTTTATAATCTTTACATCAAAGTTTTTAACACCTTTATTTATTTCATATCGGCGTTTTGCTCTGATTTTTTCTATGTTAAATCTGTCGTCTTTTATGCAAAAATAGAATTGCGATTTTTCTTTTTTATCCCAATCGGAAGTCCAACGGGCACGTAAAGGCGAGCCGTCCAGCATCCATATAGATTTATCATTTATCGGCAACAGATTTACTTCTTCGTGCGGCCAGGTACTCGGAAATGCCGCAAAGTTATAGTATTTCCAACCGTCTATTTTCACAAATACACCTCTGCATTGTAATATATTTGTAATACAAACATATATAAAGTGTAATATGTTTTTTGTGTTATGTCAATACTAAAATATATGTTGAGGTGATACAAAATGAGTGAACCGCTTAGAATTAAAAAACGAGGCGAGGACGGCAACAGCATTATATCGGTAAGAATTAAAGATGATATTCTTTCAGAACTTAACAGAATATCTAAAGAGAGCAATTACTCAAGGAACGAACTCATAAATATAATTTTAGAACACGGAATTGAAAATCTGGAAATAATATGAAAAGCGGCAGGAAAAGCCTGCCGCTTTTTTTAGTATCCAGATAACAGACATCAGATAATATGTGCGGCGGTGAAAATCACCGCCGCTGTTTATATTCCGTGCCAAAGGCACACATACCGTCTGAAATCTGACATCTGCCGTCTGATGTCTGTCTTCGTAGGGGCGGATATTATCCGCCCGTTATTTTTATTGTATATTCTTATAATACAGTCCTCTTGTAAAGCTTTCGGGCGGGAATGCACCGTTTTTATAATCGTTTATTATCCGCTCTACTTCCGCCTTGCTTTCGTCCGTAAAACTTAAAAGGATAAAATCAAAGCCCGATAAATCGTCCCGCTTATCAGCAAGATATATAGGTATGGAATTAAAAATCTCACTGTAACCCTGCCGGCAGGCGACCGGAAACGCTATGCCCTTTCTGTCGGTAAGAAAACTCTTTTTGCCGCACCCGGCACAGGTTTTAACATTTTTAACAGGACAGTTTCTGGTGAGCATTAAAGGCAGTCTGCCGTACGCAAATATACCTTTTTTAATATCGCCCGGCAACGCCTTTGCCGAAGCGATACTTATTTCGGGGCTTATTATAACCGTGCTTACACCTATGTTTTTTAATGCCTTTACACTCTCGCTGTTTGCACAGTTAAGACCGTTTGCACCGATAATCCCGAAGCCCTCGTTTCAGCCAAAGCTACCGCCGAAAGATTACCGCAGTATGCTTTGTTTACACCCTGATTTTTAACCTCATTAAGCCTTTTTATAAGTTTATTTTCGTCCGCTATATACCTCGGCAGGTCGGCGATTATCTCTATGCCGTCCGGCAAAGCGGTAAAATCACATTCCAAAGGCAAAATAACTCCGGCAACGCCCGAAATACCGCTTGGCAGTTGCTCTGCACCGTTAATCTTTATATATGTTTCAGGCTCTTTTGTAAGGTCGGGCACGGCTTTTTCTGGCAAATAATCTGCCACTGCGTTTCTGTTTGTGCCACCCCTTACGGCATTAAGCATTTCTACCGCTTCACGCCGCAGGGCATTAAGCTCGCCTGCGGATACAAACAGTCCGCCGTCAAGCGTTACGGTAACGCTTTTTACAAAATACGGCGTGCCGCCGAGCTTTGAAAGCGACTGCTTTATACCGTCTTCTGTAACACTGTTTTTTATCGCCTCTTGCGGTATGTTGCCGTTTACTGTAACGGTATCCTTGCCGCATTTCACGGTAATACTTATTTGTTTTTCCCTTTCTATTTCGGCGGTAATGTCCACGGGCACGCTTTGGCGTTCACTGCGGTAAAGAGTGTGTATAAAAGAAAAAGCGGTGCCGGACTCTAAAACATCCTCTTTTGTTCTCACCCCGAACATATCGGCACAAAGGGACGATTTATAATATCCGTCCGTAAAGCCGGAGCGTGAGAATACATCGGCTAACGCCTTTTTAAGCTGTGTGTTTTTGTCGCCGTCAAGCGAAGCGCGGCACGCCAACACCGCCGCCGCTACATATTCAGGTCTTTTCATCCTGCCCTCTATTTTTGCAGAGGTAATGCCAAAGCTTTCGAGTTCTAAAAGGTAATCTATAAGCGATAAATCTTTAAGGCTTAAATCATATCTGCCCGTGTTTTTTGCCGAAAACTCAAGCCTGCAAGGTCCGGCACACAGACCCCTGTTACCGCTTCTGCCGCCTAAAACACTCGATAGCAGACACTGGCCTGATACGCACATACAAAGTGCGCCGTGCACAAAAACTTCTACTTCTATATCCTCTTTTTTAGCCTGTGTGCAAAACACTTTTATCTCTTCTCTGCTCATTTCACGGGCTAACACTACTCTTTTTATGCCGTAGTTCTTAAGTGCCGGAATTGCCGCAGGCGAATGGACTGTCATCTGTGTTGAGGCGTGAAGTACAGCCTCGGGAAGTTTTTTATGTAAAACGGAAATAAGCCCTAAATCGGAAACAATAAAGGCGTCCGCCCCGCAGTTATATGCAAAAGCAGCCTCATCTACCGCTAAAGAGAGTTCGCTCTCTTTAATCATAGTATTTATGGCGATATACACCTTTACGCCTCTTATATGACAATATTCTATCGCTTTTTTAAGAGCTTCTCGGTCAAAGTTATCGGCGTTTCTTCTGGCACTGAAATCTTTAAGACCTAAATACACTGCATCCGCACCGCATCGCACGGCGGCTATAAGCGCTTCCATATTTCCGGCAGGGGCTAATATTTCCATTTCTCTCACCACACTTTTGTAAGATTATACCACAAACCTATAAAAAATAAAACTTTTTTGCTTTACTAAATTGCCAAGCGGTGTTATTATACATAATTGGTAAGGTGATTTTATGAAATATTTAGTAATGCTGTGTGACGGTATGGCTGATACGCCGGTAAAAGAGCTTGGCGGCAAAACGCCTATGCAGGCGGCAAATAAGCCTAATATGGACGCTCTTTGTAAGAGTGCATATGTGGGTATGTGCCGCACTGTAGCACCGGGGCTTAAGCCCGGCAGTGATGTGGCAAATCTATCGGTTATGGGGTATGACCCTAAAGAGTGTTATACCGGGCGTTCTCCTTTAGAGGCGGCGTCTATAGGTATAAGTCTTAAAGACAGCGATGTAACACTTCGCTGTAATCTTGTAACACTTAGTGATGATGAACCGTATGAGAACAAAACAATGATAGACTACTGCGCCGGAGATATATCTACTGCCGAGGCGGCAGAGATTATAAAAACGGTTGACGAGCGCCTTGGCAAGCCGCCGTTTAAGTTTTATTCGGGGGTAAGCTACAGGCATTGTCTTGTTTTTGATAACGGTACTACCGATTTAGGGGATATGACTCCGCCCCACGATATAAGCGGAAGAGTTATAGGCGAATATTTAAGCAAATCTAAAAACGCTGTGCCACTGATTGACCTTATGAAAAAAAGCAACGCTTTTCTAAAGGACCACCCTGTTAATATTAAAAGGGTTAAAAAAGGTCTTCGCCCCGCCAATTCAATATGGCTTTGGGGCGAGGGCACTAAACCGGCGGTAGAAAACTTCCATAGTAAGTTCGGCGTGAAGGCGGCGGTTGTGAGCGCTGTTGACCTGCTTAAAGGCATAGGCAAATGCGCCGGTATGGAAGTGCCCGAGGTAAAGGGTGCCACGGGTTATATAGACACTGATTTTGAGGGCAAAGCGAGTGCCGGCATTAAGGCTTTCAAATCGGGGTGCGATTTAGTTTATATGCACTTTGAAGCACCGGATGAATGTGGCCACCGTGCAGAACCGGAAAACAAGGTTAAGGCTATAGAATGTATTGATAAGCGTGCGTTCAAGCCGATACTAAACTACCTTAAAGAAAGTGGCGAAGATTACCGAATACTTGTTATGCCAGACCACCCCACCCCGATAGCCACCAAAACCCACTCAAGCGAGCCGGTGCCATTTATGATTTATGACAGCCGAAAAAGCCTCGGCGGTGTGTATACCTTTACTGAGGATACAGCAAAAAGCACGGGCAACTTTGTAGAGCACGGTCCGGATATAATGAAAAGACTGCTCGAAAAATAAGCTCTACTTACAGTAGAAATCAAAAATGTCACTCTATTTTAGGAAACCGTTGCGTAGAAAACGG
>JAFXNY010000143.1 GCA_017529165.1 Clostridia bacterium | reverse complement strand
TCTACCATTCACGCATCTGCCGCAAACGCCGCACACACAAGGCTGGCATTGCTTTGCCAGAAGCGGTTTCCAATTAACTTTGATACCTCGCTAATGCAGGCCGGTCAGGCATTTCCGATTGTTGTTTATGCTCATAAGCTCGAGGACAATTCGAGAAAGATTATGGATATATCCGAGTGCGTAATCTTACCAAACGGTGAGCGAGAGTATCATACCCTGTTTCGGTATAAGATTACGAAAAACGAGCTTAAAGACGGTAAATATCATATCGAGGGAAAGTTTGAGCAACCGGAATATATGTCCGACCACCTAAAGCAAAAGCTTATTCAGTTCGGCGTTCCGCAGGAAACAATAAAACCCTTTTTGAAGCCCGAACCTAAAAAGACTCCGGCAAAGAAAACTACTAAAACAAAACCGAAGGAAGGTGCGAAAAAATGATTGTATCCGTTATAAGTTCAATACTTCTTGTAATCGGTATTGCCCTTACGATGGGGCTTACTACCGAACAGGTAACAGACGATTTTTTGCATATTATAGAACCTAACGATTCATTAAGACAAAAAGCAAAGAATTTAAGAGGTGCCAAGAAAAAGAACGGACTATACTTCAAAATAATGAGCATTAAAAACGCACTGGAAGCCACGGGAAAATCTAAACAGTTTTCGGTTGTATGCTGTGCGGCACTTATCCTTTTCGGTGTCGGTATCATTATCTCACTTGCAATCAACAATGTGTTTTTAATGCCGGTGCTTTCTGTGGCTTTTGCGTTATTGCCTTTTATCTATATTACCAACACATTATCTTTTTATGAGAAGACAACAAAAGAGGGACTTGAAACCAATCTTTCCAGTATCACTACCTCATATATGAGAACAGACGATATTGTAACGGCGGTAAGAGAGAATGTATCGGAACTTCGCACGCCTATAAAGGAAATGTTTGAGGCATTCCTTGTGGAAACTTCGGTTATTAACCCGAATGTAAAACGCGCACTTTATAATCTGAAATCAAAGGTAGATAATGAAATATTTGCCGAGTGGTGCGAAACGCTTATTCAGTGTCAGGACGACAGGACACTCAAAGATACGCTTCCTGCTATCGTTGCAAAGTTTGCAGATGTTCGTAAAGTCAATAATGATCTCAAAGGTATATTGATGGAAGCGAGAAACGAATATCTTGTTATGGTTGCTTTGGTAGTCGGGAATGTCCCACTGCTGTATTTACTCAATAAAGACTGGTTTAAGACACTTATCTACACGGTGCCGGGGAAAGCCTGTTGTGGCTTTTGCGGTATCGTGATTTTAATTACGGCACTTTTGATGCTCAAATACACAAAACCGGTCGAATACAAAAAGTAAAGGAGGTTTTAGGATGATTGGAGCAATAGTCGGTGCACTTGTAGGCATCGGCGTTTTCTTTATATATCTGGATATGAAAAAGATACCCTATCTCAAAACTTCACAAGCAATTGACAGTATCTATAAAAAGCAAAAAAATAAAACCTCTGTCATTGAGGTTTGGCTGCAAGGACTGTCGGACTTCTTTTCCCGTCATATCCGTATCAACGAATTTCGCAGGGAAGCACTTGCAGAACAATTAAAGGCAGCACAGATAGATAAAACACCCGAACAGTACAAATCGGACGCTATAGTTAAAGCCCTGATGATAATGCTTATCGCAATGCTCGGCGGTATCTTTATTCGCATCCTTATTCCGTTTGCCGTTATTCTCGGTATAGTTCTTTACAATATGGAGATGAAAAAGGCGGAAAAACAAATTAAAAGGAAACAGGAAGAGATTGAGTTTGAACTGCCGAGACTGGTATTTACCATTTCAAGAACGATGAAACACGACAGAGATTTAATCCATATCCTTGAGGGATATAAAAATCACGCCGGACCGTTTATGAAACACGAACTTGAAATAACGATTGCGGATATGAAATCATTAAGTCAAAAGGTGGCGATTCACCGTTTGGATACAAGACTTTGTTCTCAGATGGTATCTGATGTTTGCAGAGGGTTAGAAGCAATGGAGCGAGGCGACG
>JAFXNY010000142.1 GCA_017529165.1 Clostridia bacterium | reverse complement strand
GCACTCCACTCCCGCCAGTACCACCCACGCCCCTTGAAAAGTGCCTGTTTATGGCACTTTTCGCTTTAGATGTGTTTTTCCGCCGCACATGTCACCGGAAAAACTTAATGTGCGGCAAATGCCGCACAAACAATTAAAATAAGTTTTTTGACAGACTGCGGCGGTGGGTTTCCCCACCGCCTTTCATATTATTTGACATCTGACATCTGTTATCTGTTGTCTGGCTCGCAACATTCGTCTTTTTTAGGTGCCGGAGCAGGCTTTTTAGCTGATTTTGTTGTGTCGCCAAGTCCTGTAGTCTCGCTGAAAATTGCATTGTTTGTAACTGCGCTTACCGCATCAGTCGGAATTATAAGCTTTGCGGCGGTGCCGTTTGAAAGGTTAACTAATGCCTCATACTTTTTAAGTTCAAGTACTGCGGCATCTACGCCGGCTTCTTTAAGGGCGCGAAGTCCGTCCGCCTCGGCTTTTTTAGAAAGATAAATCGCCTTTGCTTCACCCTCAGCCCTGGCAATGCGAGCATCTCTTTCGCCCTCTGCGGCAAGTATCATAGCACGCTTATCACCCTCCGCACGGGTGATAGCAGCGGCTTTGTGACCCTCTGCCTGCAAAAGCGTTTCACGGCGGTCGCGCTCGGCTTTCATCTGCTTTTCCATTGCGTTTTGTATTTCAGCCGGAGGAATAATGTTTTTAAGCTCAACACGGGTAACCTTCATACCCCACTGGTCGGTAGCATCATCCAAAATTGCGGTCATTTTCGTGTTGATTGTATCACGGGAGGTAAGTGTACCGTCCAGCTCAAGCTCACCTACGATATTACGAAGTGTGGTAGCCGTAAGATTTTCAAGAGCGTTTATCGGGTTTACAACGCCGTAGGTGTAAAGCCGTGCATCAAAAATACGGAAGTAAACCACCGTATCTATCTGCATGGTAACATTATCCTTTGTAATAACCGGTTGAGGCGCTGAATCGAGCACCTGCTCTTTTAAGGTTATGCGCTTGGATATTTTCTGAACAAGAGGAATCTTTACATGAATGCCTGCATCCCATGTTGCATAATACTTGCCCAAAAACTCAATCACATACTGCGTTGCCTGCGGAACTACACGAACATTTGAAAAAATGAGAATTGCCAAAAGTGCAAACAAAATTATAATAACATACTCCATAATATCTTCCCCTTTTTATTTAAGTAATGCTGCGCTTAATTTTTTACTTGATTTGATTTTCGGTGCCAGCGAAGTTACCGCATTTAACATATGCTTGTTTTCTTCGAGCGTTTTAGTAAGATTTTCCTGTGCTGCTGTATCATCTATAGTAGCGGCGGCAATTACTGCCACCACCACATTTATTGTATCCTTATCGCCATTAATATATGTGCTCTCGAAAACCTGAAAAATCTTCTTTATCGCCTTTTTATCACCGGATTTTAAGGTGTTGTTAAGCTGTGGTACCAGCGTTTCGCCGAAAAAGTTAAGATAAAGGAAGTTTCCGTATTTAGCTATGTGCGCGCGGTATGGCTCCTTAAACTGCGGATAAACATCCAAAACCTTTTTTGTAAAGGTAGCAATATCCGAGCCGTCCTTTGAAGCGGTAGGCATATCTATGACACTCTGTGCACGGGTATTTTTCTTAACCCCTAACTTTTCGGTAAGCGTTTCGGTGAAATCTATGCCAACGCTTACGGCATCACGTTCTGTTTGGCTATCATCAAAAAGCCAGGCGGAAATCTCTTTGTATTCGCCGCCCTCGTCAGCCATACTTAGCGTAAACATCTGCCGTGCCTCATCATAGCCGACCTGTACAGACGCTTTTTCGCTTTTATACTCACTGTCCCCTGTTTTCTTAAAGCCGTGCTCTTCGAAAAACGGCGACATTTCCTCTATTACTTTACCTATATACCGGTTATCCAAAAAATCACTTCCAAAACTTATTTGTTTTATTTTACCACACCTGTGTCTTTAAGGCAATTAAAAAATTGTTGAAAGAAACTATATTTTTTAATATAATTGCATTGGGTGATTATTTTGAACCTTGCTGGGAAAAACGATATAAAATCTTTTTTAGAAAAAGAGGGCTTTGTTTTCAAAAAGGCACTCGGGCAGAACTTTTTAATTGACAAGAGTATATCGCCCCGAATGGCAGAGCACACCTGCGGCGAAAACACAGGCGTTATAGAAATAGGCCCCGGCGCCGGAGTGCTTACACGCGAGCTCTCTTACCGTGCGAAAAGAGTTGTAGCAATAGAGCTTGACGAAAAACTAAAGCCTGTGCTCCGTAAAACCCTTGCAGGTTGTGAAAATGTAAAGGTTATTTTTGCCGATGTTCTTAAAACCGACCTTAAAAAAGTTATAAAAGAAAACCTTTCCGATTGCGGAGAAATCTGCGTTTGCGCGAATCTGCCTTATTATATAACCTCGCCGGTTATTATGAAACTGCTAAATGATAATCTGCCGATAAGAAGTATTACGGTTATGGTGCAAAAAGAAGCAGGCGACCGTATATGCGCCGAAGTTGGAAGCCGAGACGCCGGCGCTATTACGGCGGTAATAAATTATTATGCTGTGGCAAAACCGCTTTTCTTTGTGCCTAAAGAGTCTTTTTTGCCACAACCTAAAGTTAATTCAGAAGTTATATGCTTAACTTTAAGGGATAACCCACCGGTGAATGTCAGCGATAAAGATTTTTACTTTAAGACGGTAAACGCCTGCTTTCATCTCCGGCGTAAGACAGCGATAAACTCAATATCGAGTGCTTTGAGTGTGGATAAGCAGACTCTTAAATATATATTCCAAAAGCTTGGCATTAGCGAAACTGCCCGAGGCGAAACCTTTAATATGGAAACTCTGGCGAGATTGTCGGAAGAGATATCGTCTGCTATCTAAAAATTGTTTCTATGAACGAAGCTGCTCGCTTAAATCTTCAGGGCACTGGTGTTTGTATTGACATTGTGTGCATAATGTGATACAATTTGCATAGAATAAAAGCGGAGGTGCTAAAAATATGAACAATCAAACAAATCTAAATATAAGAACCGATGCAGATATAAAAACGTCTGCGGAAAAGATTTTTGAACAGTTGGGGCTTAATATGTCCACAGCGGTTAACATCTTTTTGCGCCAAGCTATCCGTCAAGGCGGACTTCCTTTTGAAGTAAAACTTGATATTCCTAACGAAGTAACCGCCGCCGCTATCCGTGAGGGCAGAAATATAATAAAAGACGGCAGCGCTCACGGTTATAAAAATATGGACGATTTAAGGGCGGCACTCGATGTATGAAATATGAAGTTCGCTTTACAAACCAATTCAAAAAAGATATTAAACTCGCCAAAAAACAGGGCAAAGATATTGATAAGCTTTTTGATGTGATAGGCATTTTGGCAAACGGCGAAGTGCTTGATGAAAAATACCGCGACCATGATTTATCGGGTAATTTCAGGGGTTGCAGAGAATGCCATATTGAACCGGATTGGCTTTTGATTTATGAAATCGATAACAATGTTTTGGTTTTAGTGTTAAACCGTGTGGGTAGTCATTCAGAATTGTTCAAATAAAAAATTGGTTTTAATTTCGCTTTAGGATAACAAGCATTTTAATTAAAACACTTGCAAAAACAGTAAATAGGTGATATTATACTACTGTAAAATGCTAAGACAAAGAAAAGTAAAACCGTGTATCCTAATAGAGAGTGACCGTCACCGGCTGTAAGCGGTCTTAGGTAAGCGATTTGAAGTTCACTTTCGAGCAGTACCGCTGAAACAACAGTAAGCGGTAACGCATAGGCGGCGTTAAAGCCTTTAAGTGTTCGCCTTTCGGCGAAAATGCGGGTGGTACCGCGGAGTCACAATTTCCGGCTTCGTCCCTATTTGGGGGCGAAGTCTTATTTTTTAGGAGGAAGCAGATGAAAGAGAAATTAGAAGCCTTGCGCCTTGCCGCCGAGGAAGCGGCGAAATCGGCGCTTGATGAAAAGCAGATTGAGGAAATAAGGGTAAAATATTTAGGCAAAAAGGGCGAGCTTACGGCTTTACTTAAAACTATGGGCGGTCTTTCCCCCGAAGAGAGACCTAAAATGGGACAGCTTGTAAACGATGCTAAAGCACAGGTTGAAAAAACTATAGCCGAGCGCAAAGCAAAACTTAAAGAAAAGGCCACAGAGCTTAAGCTTAAGGCTGAAACCATTGATATAACGCTTCCCGAAAAGGAAGTGGAAAAGGGCGGTCTTCACCCTTTAAGCCTTGTTACAAACGACCTTATAGATATTTTTCAGTCCATGGGCTTTGATGTGCTTGACGGGCCGGAGGTTGAAACCGACCATTATAACTTTGAGTGCTTAAATGTTCCTGCCGACCACCCTGCCCGTGATATGCAGGATACCTTTTATCTTGCCGATAATATTCTTTTGCGCACGCAGACCTCCTCAGCACAGATAAGAACAATGGAAAACCGCAAGCCGCCTATCCGCATTATCTGCCCCGGCAGAGTGTTCAGAGCGGACGAAGTGGATGCCACTCACTCCCCTGTGTTCCACCAGTTAGAAGGTCTTGTGGTTGACAAGGGCGTTACTATGTGCGACCTTATGGGCGTGCTTGAGCAGTTTGCCCACGAGATTTACGGAGACGATGTTAAGGTGCGTTTTCGCCCCTCGTTCTTCCCGTTTACAGAGCCGAGCGTTGAGGTTGATGTTTCCTGCACAGAGTGCGGCGGTAAAGGCTGCAGAATATGCAAGGGTGAAGGCTGGATAGAGATTTTAGGTGCCGGTATGGTACACCCCAATGTTTTACGCTCGTGCGGCATTGACCCCGATGTTTACACCGGCTTTGCCTTTGGTATAGGTATAGACCGAATTACTACCACAAGATACAAAATAAGCGATATAAGGCTCTTGTTTGAAAACGATAAGCGCTTTTTAGAGCAGTTTTAAGGGGGCGTAAAAGATGAAGATTTCTCTTAATCATATAAAAAGATATGTAGATATACCGGTATCGGTAGAAGAACTATGTGAAAAAATGCCGCTTGCCGGTTTTGAGATTGAAAGCGTAGAAAGCAGAGGACAGGGAATTAAAAATGTTGTAGCGGCAAAGATACTTGATATTAAACCTCATGAAAACAGCGACCATTTGCAGATTTGCCAGATGGATATCGGCGAAAATGAACCTGTTCAAATTGTAACCGGTGCGCAGAATATAAGTGTGGGCGACTATGTTCCGGCGGCGCTTAATGATAGTTTTTTACCTGACGGCACGCATATAGTATCGGGAAAACTGCG
>JAFXNY010000141.1 GCA_017529165.1 Clostridia bacterium | reverse complement strand
GCGTTGAATCAAACAGAATGTTGTGTTCGGGCACGGAGCTAGGGCTGACTGACGCCGATTACGAGGGCGCCGAGGTATATGGAATACTGATACTTAAAGGCACACCAAAGCCAGGCACCGATATTAAAAAGGTTTTAGGTCTTAACGATACGATTATCGACTTTTCAATTACCTCAAACCGTCCTGACGCCGGCTCGTTTTTAGGAATAGCCAAGGAAATATCTGTGGTTTTAGGCACTGAGTTTAAGGCTCCCGAAACGAATTATAAAACCGTGGGCGAAAATATAAAGGACTACATTTCGGTAAGTGTGCAAAACCGTGACCTTTGCCCACGCTATATGGGCGGAATGGTAAAAAATCTGCGCATTAAACCGAGCCCCGATTGGATGCAAAAGGCGATAATTGCCTCGGGTATGAGACCTATTAACAACATTGTTGATATCACAAACTTTGTTATGCTCGAAACAGGCCAGCCTATGCACGCATTCAACTACAATGAAATTGCAGGCAAACAGATAATAGTACGAAACGCAAAAGAGGGCGAGAAAATAGTCACTATTGACGGCAGTGAGTTTAATCTCACGCCCGATATGTTAGTAATTGCAGACGGGTGCCGTCCTTCCTGCCTTGCCGGCATTATGGGCGGTAAGGAAAGCGAAATCGAGGCGGATACCACCGATTTATTCTTAGAGAGTGCAAAGTTCCGCAGGGATAATATCCGCCATACCTCGCACAGCCTCGGTATTCGCACCGAGTCCTGCGCCAGATTCGAAAAAGGCACGGATATTAAAAACCTCGAATACGCTATGAACCGTGCATTGTCGCTAATATATGAGCTTGATGCCGGCGATATTATAGACGGTGCCGCCGATGTTTACGATAGCCTCCCCGAAGACCGCATTATAAACACCACAACCGATAAGATTTTAGAGCTTGTGGGCGTGGATGTACCTAAGGACACAATGGTTTCAATTCTCAACAAATTAGGGCTTGAAACCACAGCGGACGGAAACAAGCTTACCGTGCGAGTTCCGAGTATCCGTGATGATGTTGAGGGCAGAGCCGACCTTGCGGAAGAGATAATGCGTATTTACGGTTATTCTCACATAAAGGGCAGAGCTATGCGCGGCGATGTAATAAGAGGCAAAAAGTTGCCCGAACGAATGAAAGCCGACAAAATAAAGTCGCTTTTATGTGCGGCAGGCCTTAGAGAAATTGCAACCTACTCGTTTATATCACCTGCGGCGGCGGATATGTTAAATCTCGCAGAAGATGATAAGCGCCGGCAGATGATAAAAATAATAAATCCGCTTTCAGACGACTACAGCGCACTGCGCACACAGCTTATATACAGTATGCTTACTGTGCTATCCACTAATATTAACCGTAAAATTGAGTCCGCCAAGTTTTTTGAGATAAGCAAGCGTTTTTACGGAGAATTGCCGCTTAAAGCACAGCCGGAAGAGATACCAACTATGTCTATTGGTTTGTACGGCAGTGATGTAGATTTCTTTACACTTAAGGGCATAATAGAAACAGTTATGAAGCTTTGCGGCGCACACACCGTTTATGAGCGGGCAAGTGAGCCGTATCTCCACCCGGGCAGACAAGCACAGGTTAAAGCCAACAACGCTCTTGCCGCCGTATTCGGCGAAGTACATCCGGCGGTTGCCGAGAAGTTTGGAATACAAACAAGGGTTTATGTTGCTGAAATTAAGCTCGATGTTTTATATGGCATAAACCGGCGCAAGCTAATATATAAGCCGCTTCCCAAGTTTCCGGCGGTTGAGCGTGATTTTTCAATGCTTACAAGCATAGATACACCGGTGGGAGAACTCGAAAAAGCAATAAGCTCGGGTGCAGGAAGACTGCTTGAGAAAATAAAGCTTTTCGATGTTTATACAGGCTCGCAGATACCTGAAGGGAAAAAGAGCGTATCATATAGCGTTTGGCTTCGCTCAAATGAGGGAACGCTTGCCGAAGAGGAGACCGAAAAGATTTGCGGCAAGATTATAGAAAAGCTCGAAAAGATAGGCGCCGAGCTTAGAAAATAAACCTTGCACTTTTGCGCTAAAAGGGTTACAATATATACGAAAGGTAGGAGATAAATATGATCGATAAAACCATGACCTTTTCTATCGGCGATCAGACCGAGCAGGAAATCAGGCGAATACTTACCGAGGTTTACGATGCACTAAAGGAAAAAGGCTACAACCCGATAAACCAGATTGTCGGTTATATTCTCTCTGAAGATCCCACTTATATCACGACCCATAAGAACGCCCGTAATCTTATAAGGCGGATAGATAGGGATACGCTTTTGCAGTCGCTTGTAAGGTATTATCTTACAGCGTAAAAAGGTTTTGTTGCGGAGATTTTTGCAAGTGAAGCAAAAATCTCCGTTTTTTTGTGCTGTGCAGTTGAAAAAGACTGACGAATATGTTATATTATTATGAATAAATATATTATATATTATAATTCGGAGGTGCCTTATGGCAGACTCTCGTGCTATCGGCGTTTTTGATTCAGGTCTTGGCGGTCTTACCGTTGCAAAAAGAATTATGGAGCTTATGCCGAATGAAAACATTGTTTATTTCGGCGATACCGGCCGTGTTCCTTACGGCACAAAGGGCGTAGATACGATAATAAAGTACGCGAAACAGGATGAACGGTTTTTGTTGTCAAAAAACGTTAAAATGATTGTTGCGGCTTGCGGCACAGTATCGAGCGTTGCGGCTAATACCGGCAAAGATTTGCCTGTGCCGTTTGTTGAGGTGATTTCCCATTCGGTTAAAGCGGCGATTGAAGCGACAAAAAACAAAAAAATCGGTGTTTTGGCAACGCCTGCAACCATTAAAAGTCACGCTCACCGTGATATGATTAAAAAACTCTCCCCCGAAGCAGAGGTTTTTGAAACGGCGGCGCCAATGCTCGTTTCTCTCGCAGAAGAGGGTTGGTACCAAAGGCACAACGAAATTGCCCGCCTTACAGTAAAAGAATATCTTAAGGGAATGAAAGAGAGTAAAGTTGATACCCTTATTTTAGGGTGCACTCACTTCCCTGTTTTCAAAGAACTGATAAGCGAATACCTGCCTGATGTCCGCCTTATCGATATGGGGCTTTCGGCGGCACAGTACATTAAGCAAACGCTCCAAAACAATTTAGCCGAAAACGAAAGCAATGAAAAAGCGGAACATTTATTTTTTGTAAGCGATAAAGCTGTAACCTTCGAAAAAACGGTTAAAATATTTTTAGGCGATTGCGCCAAAGAAGTTACCATAAGCCAGGTGGATATTGAAAAAATATGAAAGATGTAATCATAAAGATTAAAAGCACGCAAGGGCTCGGCAAAGAAACAGAGACCGTAGAGTTCTGGGCGGAAGGAAAGATAAATAAAGAAGCCGAAAAAGTTATTCTTTCGTATCTTGATAACTCTATAATTAAGGGTGCTAAAGTTGAAACCGTGCTCACAATATCAGGAGAGGAAAGCATAACACTCGAGCGAAGCGGTGAAATAAGCTCAAAGCTGATAATCGAAAAAGGCGTTCGTAATAACTGCTTTTATTCAGTGCCCGAGGGCAGTCTTACGCTCGGCATTTACGGAAAAGAGATTAAAAACACGCTTAAAGATTTAACAGGAAATATTAAAATGATATACACACTGGATGCAGATATGCGCCCGATAAGTGAAAATATAGTGGAAATCAGTGTTTTAGGGAGATAAAAATGTCATTACTTGTAAAAAAAGCAAAAGAACAAATAAAATCCGAGTTAACCTCTGCCGCAGAAAAGGCTTTCAGCACAAAAGAGCTGCCGGCGTTTTCGATTGAAACCCCGGCAAACAGAGAACACGGCGATTTTGCGGTAAACGCCGCACTCCTTTGGGCAAGAGAGCTTAAATCTGCTCCCCGTGCAATAGCGGAAAAATTGCTTGCCGCCGCAGATTTTAGTGATACTTATATTTCAAAATGCGAAATCGCAGGCCCCGGCTTTATAAACTTCTTTTTATCGGACAAGTTTTATGCCGATGTAATAAGCGATGTGTTGTCGTCTGGCGCCGATTACGGCAAAAGCGATTTCGGAAAGGGCGAGCGTGTGCTTGTTGAGTTTGTTTCGGCAAACCCCACAGGGCCTATGCATATAGGAAACGCCCGAGGCGGAGCATTAGGTGACTGCCTTGCCGCAGTACTTTGTGCCGCAGGTTATTATACCGAGCGAGAGTTTTACATAAACGATGCCGGAAATCAGATAAATAAGTTTGCGCTGAGCCTTGACCTTAGGTATTTACAGCTTTATAAAGACGGTATAGAATTGCCCGAAGATTCATATCACGGCGAAGATATTATAGCTCACGCAAAAGCATTTGCCGAAAAACATGGCGATAGCTTTGTAGAAAAAAGCGAGGCTGAGCGCCGAAAAGCGCTTGTTGATTTCGCATTGCCTAAAAACATTGAGGAGCTAAAGCGTGACCTCGAAAAATACCGCATAAAATATGATACCTGGTTTAGAGAGAGCACTCTTCACGAAAGCGGGCAAACAGAGAAAATCATAAACCTTCTAAAACAGAGCGGTCACACCTATTTAGAGGAAGACGCCCTTTGGTTTAGAGCTACCGATTTCGGTTGCGATAAGGACTTCGTGCTCGTTCGTGCAAACGGCTTGCCTACTTATATCGTGCCCGATATTGCCTACCACTACAACAAGCTTTGTGTGCGCAACTTTGATAAGGCAATAGATATATTGGGCGCTGACCACCACGGATATGTGCCACGCCTTAAAGCGGCGCTTACCTGTTTAGGTGTTGATGCAGACAGGCTCTATGCCGTTATAATGCAAATGGTCCGTCTTGTGCGTGACGGCGAGGTTATTAAAGCCTCCAAGCGCTCGGGCAAAGCAATAACCCTTGTAACACTTCTTGACGAAGTGCCGATAGACGCTGCCCGTTTCTTCTTTAATTTAAGAGAACCCAATTCTCATTTTGATTTTGACCTTGATTTAGCGGTAAGCGAATCTAACAACAACCCTGTTTTCTATGTACAGTATGCCCACGCACGCATTTGCAGTATAATAAGAAACGCTAAAAGCGAGGGTATAGATATCTCCGATTTAAGACAAACTCATCTGCTTAAACTCACCGCCCCCGAAGAGCGAGAGCTCATCCTTTATATTTCGGCTCTTACAGACGAGATAATCTCCTCCGCCAAGGCTTATGACCCTGCAAGAATAACCCACTATGTAACCGAGCTTGCCACCCGTTTTCATAAGTTTTATGCGGCATGCCGTGTTGTAGGAGACAACAAGGAATTAACCCTCGCCCGCCTTGCTTTATCAAAGGCGACTGCCACGGTTATTAAAAATGTTCTTTGTATGCTTAAAATAGAAGCCCCCGAAAAAATGTAAGGAGATATTTTATGCGAATAGATAACAGAAACCTCACAATGATAATGGACCTTTATGAGCTTACGATGTCAAACGGTATATTTGACAGTCGCTTTAAGGATACCACCACATATTTTGATATGTTCTTCCGCCGTGTGCCTGACGGCGGCGGTTACGCCATTATGGCAGGTGTTGAACAGCTTATAGATTATATGAACGATTTGCATTTTGATAAGAGTGATATCGAATATTTGCGCTCGTTAAATCTGTTCTCAAATGAGTTTATAGAGTATCTCGAAAACTTTAAGTTTGCCTGCGATGTGTGGGCAGTGCCTGAGGGAACTCCCATATTCCCCCAAGAGCCGATTGTAACGGTAAGAGGCCCTGCAATTCAGTGTATGATACTTGAAACTATGCTACTACTCGTTATTAACCACCAGTCGCTAATAGCCACAAAGGCTAACCGAATTGTGCGTGCGGCGGCAGGACGCCCTGTTATGGAGTTTGGCGCACGCAGAGCACAGGGAGCAGACGCCGCATATTACGGTGCCAGAGCGGCAGTTATAGGCGGATGTACAGGCACCTCCAACAT
>JAFXNY010000140.1 GCA_017529165.1 Clostridia bacterium | reverse complement strand
GAGATTATGCGAGAGTATCGCTTGGCGGACTGCACGATGAAGCCGAGATAAGAGGTCACCGCAAAACCTATGTGGGCGCAATGCCGGGCAAAATTATATCGGCTATGAAAAAGGCAGGCAGCCGAAACCCTGTTATACTGCTTGACGAAATAGATAAAATCGGAAATGACTATAAGGGCGACCCTGCAAGCGCAATGCTCGAGGTATTAGACCCCGAGCAGAACTGCACATTTTCTGACAACTTCCTTGATATGCCCTATGATTTAAGCCACGCAGTATTTATCACTACCGCCAACTCGCTCGATACTATCCCTCTGCCACTTCTTGACCGTATGGAAATAATCGAAATAGATTCTTACACAAGAGAAGAAAAATATAATATCGCAAAACGGCATTTAATTTCCCGCCAGCTTAAAAATCACGGCGTAACACCTTCAAACTGCAAAATAGCTCCGGCTGTTTTTTATACGCTAATTGATAATTACACCCGTGAGGCAGGTGTTAGAAGCCTTGAGCGCACCATAGGCTCGCTTTGCGCAAAAGCGGCTAAGAGGATAGCCGAAGGCAGTGAGGCTGTAGTTAACATAAAACCCCGTGACCTCGAAAAGCTGTTAGGCCACAAAAAATACCACCCCGAAGAAATACTACCAAATGACGCAGTAGGTATTATAAACGGTCTTGCTTGGACAAGTGTTGGCGGAGAGATAATGCAAATGGAAGTAGCTGTTATGGAGGGGACAGGCAAGATTGAGCTTACCGGCAACCTGGGCGATGTTATGAAAGAATCTGCCACCGCCGCAGTAACCTTCGTGCGCACCTGTGCTAAAGAATACGGCATTGCGCCCGATTTTTACAAAACCAAAGATATACACATTCACGCAACGCAGGCTGCAACGCCAAAAGACGGGCCGAGTGCTGGCGTTACAATTACTACTGCTCTTGTTTCCGCTCTTACAGACCGCCCTGTACGCCGTGATATAGCTATGACGGGCGAAATCACCATTTTAGGCAGAGTTCTGCCTATTGGCGGTCTTAAAGAAAAAAGTATGGCGGCGTACAGAGGTGGGGTTAAAACCGTGTTTATACCGAAAGAAAATATCCCCGACCTTGATGAGGTTGACGAAACGGTACGGAAATATGTCCGTTTCGTTCCTGTAAGCTCGGCGCATGAGGTTATAAAAGAGGCTCTTATAAGTGATAACAATATGCCACAAAAAAGAAGCTCTGCCCTATCCGGCAGTATTTTGAGAAACTGAGGTATAATATGAACTTAAGTAACGCCGAGTTTTTTGCCTCATACGGAACCGAAAACCAATTACCCGTATCAGACCGACCCGAAATCTGTTTTTCGGGCAGGTCGAATGTGGGTAAATCTTCGCTTATAAATAAGCTCTTAAACCGCAAAGCTATAGCGAGGGTAAGCTCAACACCCGGTAAGACTACTACCATTAACTTTTTTAAGGCGGACAATATATTTTTAGTTGATTTGCCGGGCTACGGCTATGCAAAGGTTAGTGCGACAGAGCGTGAGCGTTGGGACTCGCTTATGAACGCCTACTTTAGCGGTAGCCGTGATATAAAAGTTTGTTTTCAGCTTTTAGATGTGCGGCGTGACCTGTCATATGACGATGAGCGAATGATAAGCTTTCTGCGTGAGCGTGCCGTTCCCTTTGCGGCGGTGCTTACAAAGTGTGATAAGCTAAATAAAACAGAGCTTGCCGAAAGAACAAACTACTGGCAAACTCTGCTTGAAAACACGCCTGTTTTCCCTTTCTCCGCATTAAACGGCTTAGGAAAGGCAGAAATATTAGATTTTATCGGCTGAAACGCCGAATAACGCAGTTGCAAAATACACATCTTTAACACTAAAGGTTTTGCCGGAAAGGTAATTTAGTATTCCTGCGTCACTATTAAAATTAAAGGTAAGCTTATAGGAATAAAGCGCCTGTTTGTTAAAACCTAACTTTCTATCGGTTGCTATCTTGCCGTACTTACCGTCACCGAGCAGAGGATGACCTATTGACGCCATATGCGCTCTTATCTGATGAGTGCGTCCGGTTAGTAGCTCTACTTCTATAAGAGTTAGTCCGTTACGGCTGGCAATCACATTATAACGGGTTTTTATGGTGCGGTTTTTATCGGTCTTTTTATTGCTTAAATAAACCTTGTTTTTAGCTTCATTCTTTTCAAGGTACCCCTCGAGCGTTGCCGTTTTCT
>JAFXNY010000139.1 GCA_017529165.1 Clostridia bacterium | reverse complement strand
GAGCCTTTCCGAGAAGCTGGGCATAGGTGTTGATGAGTGTACGGCGGATGGCAAGTTCTCCCTTACGGCATGTCGTTGTATAGGCGCTTGCGGATTGGGTCCCGTACTTACCGTTAACGATGAAGTTTACGGTAAGCTTACTCCCGATGATGTGCCGAAGATATTAGCAAAATACGGTGCATAAATTATATTGATAATCGGTGCTGTTTTATGAAAATCAGAGAAATAAAAGATTTACTCGGCGCAGAGGTTCTTTGTTGCGAGCAAAACCTCGATAAAAACGCCTATTCGGCTTGCGGATGCGACCTTATGAGTGATGTTTTGGCTTATGTAAAGGACCAGGCGGTTCTTTTAACAGGCCTTGTAAATCCTCAGGTTGTGAGAACTGCCGAAATGATGGATATGATTTGCATAGTTTTTGTTCGTTCAAAGGTGCCCACAAAAGAAATGCTTGATTTGGCAAGAGATAACGGGATAGTTATTATGCGTTGCACAAAAAGACTTTATGAGGCTTGCGGACTTTTGTATTCAAACGGTCTTGTAGGCAATAAGGTTAAAGATTGAACGAACCTTTAGTTTTTCATTTTGATATTGACGGCGAAGATTTTGCCGCCGCCGGTCAGGCATCTGTGCAAATCAAAAAGAGCTTAAGGCAATTAGGGCTTTCTCCCGAAATAATAAGGCGAGTTTCAATCGCTATGTATGAGGGGGAAATCAATATGGTAATTCATGCCCACGGCGGAACCGCCGATGTGAAGGTTTATGAAGACTGTATTGTGATTATTCTCGCAGATAATGGCCCGGGAATCGAAGATATAAATATGGCTATGAAGGAAGGGTATTCTACAGCTTCTGATAATACCCGTTCGCTCGGATTCGGAGCCGGAATGGGACTACCCAATATGAAGCGCTATACTGATGATATGAAGGTAGAGTCAACTCTCGGTGTCGGAACAACCGTAACAATGCGTATAAACATAGCTTGATACTTAATAAAAGGGCGTGCCTCAATGAACGAATATAAACATTCGGTTTTATTGGATGTGGACAAGTGCACAGGTTGCACCACTTGCCTAAAGCATTGTCCTACAGAAGCAATAAGGATAAATAACGGCCATGCAGTTATAGACGGCAAAAGGTGTATTGATTGCGGCGAATGTATAAGGAATTGTCCGCACAAAGCGAAAAAAGCAGTACATTCAAAGCTTGATGCTATGGATAGGTACAAGTATAAAATTGCGTTGCCGGCTCCTACGCTTTATGGCCAATTTGAAAATCTTGACGATATAGATTATGTTCTAAATGGGCTTAAAGATATAGGTTTTGACGATGTATACGAGGTTTCAAAGGCCGCTGAGCTTGTTTCGGCGTATACGAGAACCTATCTTAAAACCGAGGGAATAAAAAAGCCTATTATTTCGTCAGCTTGCCCCGTTGTGGTAAGGCTTATTCAGCTGAGATTTTCATCTCTTAGCAGTAACATTCTTCATATGCTGCCACCGATGGAGGTCGCCGCAGGACTTGCAAGAAAGAGGGCTCTGGGCATCCATCCCGAGCTTAAGGATGAAGATATAGGCGTTTGCTTTATATCACCTTGTCCGGCAAAAGTAAGTTATGTAAGCAACGGCTTTGCAGGCTATAAAAGCAAAATAGATGTTGTTGTTTCAATAAGCGATGTTTATTTTAAGCTTGTTAATGAGATGAAAAGGGACAAGGAGATTGAAAGCCTGTGCGAGTCCGGCATAATAGGGCTTAGCTGGGCGAGCTCAGGCGGCGAGGCTACGGCTATTTTTAACGAAAAGTACCTTGCGGCTGACGGTATAGAAAATGTTATCCGTGTTCTTGATCAGCTTGAAAACGGCAATATTTCACAGCTTGATTTCATTGAGCTTAACGCTTGTCCTGGCGGATGTGTGGGCGGAGTGCTTACGATTCAAAATCCGTTTATTGCAAAAGCCAGATTGCGCTCTTTAAGGCACGGACTGCCGGTTTCAAGAAATAAAGCAGATTCAGATGATTACATACCGGATGGTTATTTGTTTGACGACTTGCCAGAATATGCACCAATTACAAGACTTAGCGATAATATATCAGAGTCTATGCATATGATGGCGGATATACAAAAAATCAAATCAAAACTTCCTAATATTGATTGCGGCGCATGCGGTGCTCCTAATTGCCGTGCACTTGCCGAGGATATAGTTACCGGTAAAGTGAGCGAAAACGCTTGTCCTATTCTAAAAAGCAGACTTTTCGAGGGTGATAATAATGACGGTCACTGAATTGTGTTCACAATGCGGTTTTGAAGCTGTTTGTATGCCGGATGAGGATAGGGCGGTTTCAGGCGCATATGTTGGAGATTTGCTCAGCTGGGTTATGGG
>JAFXNY010000138.1 GCA_017529165.1 Clostridia bacterium | reverse complement strand
GTAACAGTTGTTGCTACAGGTCTTGGTGAAGATAAGAAAAAAGACGGTGCTGATTTAGCGGACCTTATCAAGTCAAGTTCCGAAGATGATGATGAATCTTACGGCGAAGTTATGAAGTTCTTTAATAACGACTAATAGTAATGTTTTCGCCCGAAGGCTTTAGCCTTCGGGTTTTTTTTAGGAGTATGGAGTTATGACACTCAATGAATTAAAGCCGGGTGAGAGTGCGGTTATAAAAACTGTGGGCGGCAGTGGAAGCCTCCGCCAACATTTTCTCGATATGGGCGTGATACCGGATGCCGAAGTCACACTTACAAAATTGGCACCTATGGGCGACCCGATGGAGCTTAGGATACACGGATATGAACTGACACTTCGAATTGACGATGCAAAGAATATTCAAGTGAGCCGAGTAAACGGTGTTAGTGATAATAAAGTTAAGCCTGTTTCGAAAAAGCACAAAGCACATCCAGGGCTTGGAGAAGAAGGCAAATACCACACAAAGGCAGGGCAAAAAACACCTAAGGGACAGGTTTTGACATTTGCTCTTGCCGGAAATCAGAATTGCGGTAAAACAACCCTATTTAATGAGCTTACGGGTGCTAATAGGCATGTAGGCAATTTTCCAGGTGTAACTGTTGATAGAAAAAGCGGTGAAATTAAAGGTCACCCAGATACTTTGGTAACAGACCTGCCAGGCATTTATTCTCTTTCTCCTTACAGCAGTGAAGAAATAGTTTCCCGTGAGTTTATATTGGATGAAAAGCCTACTTGTATTATAAATATAGTTGATGCAACGAACATTCAGCGCAACCTATACCTTACAATGCAGCTTATGGAGCTTGAAATACCTATGGTGTTAGCACTTAATATGATGGATGAAGTGCGTGGCAACGGCGGTACAGTTTTTATAAATGAAATGGAAGATATGCTGGGTATTCCGGTAGTCCCCATTTCTGCCGCTAAGCGTGAGGGTGTTGATGAGCTTATAAGGCACGCTGTGCATATTGCAAAATATAACGAAAAGCCCGGCCGTACAGATTTTTGTGATAAAAATACGGCAGGCGGAGCGGTGCATAGGGCCATACACGGTATTATGCATCTTATTGAGGATCATTGCATTGATACCGGCATATCGGTGAGATTTGCCGCTTGCAAGCTGATTGAGGGTGACAGTCTTATTACCGAAAAGCTTAATCTCACAGAAAATGAGCATGAGCTAATAGAGCATATAATTGTGCAAATGGAAAAAGAGCGTGGGCTTGACCGTGCCGCAGCAATAGCGGATATGAGGTTTTCATTTATAGGTCGTCTTTGTGATGCTTGTGTGGTAAAACCGAGTGAGAGTAAAGAGCATTTGCGCAGTCGTAAAATAGATGCTTTTCTTACCGGTAAATACACTGCAATTCCTGCATTTATTGCGATAATGGCACTAGTATTCTGGTTAACATTTAATGTGATAGGAAGCTTCTTACAGTCGCTTTTAGAGCAGGGGATTGACTATATAACAGAGCTTGCCGATAGTTTTTTAAGTAAAAGCGGCGTTAATAATGCGATACGCTCGCTTATAATTGACGGCGTTTTCAAGGGCGTTGGCACAGTAATTACATTTATACCTATAATAATTACGCTGTTTCTTTTTCTTTCACTGTTAGAAGATAGTGGCTATATGGCAAGAATTGCTTTTGTTATGGATAAGCTTTTGCGGCGTGTGGGGCTTTCGGGCAGAAGCATAGTGCCTATGCTTATAGGTTTTGGTTGCACCGTTCCTGCTGTTATGGCAAGCAGAACGCTTCCGTCTGCGAGAGACAGGAGAATGACGGTGATTTTAACTCCCTTTATGAGTTGCACGGCAAAGCTACCTATATATGCATTCTTTACGGCGGCATTCTTTCCAAAATACGGCGGACTTGTTATGATAGGTCTTTATATTTTAGGAATTATTACTGCCATACTTTTAGCACTGATTTTCAAAGGAACTGTTTTTAAGGGTGAAGCTGTACCGTTTGTTATGGAGCTGCCTAATTACAGAATGCCGGGACTTAAAAATGTGGCACTTCTTTTATGGGATAAAGCAAAGGACTTTTTGTCCCGTGCTTTCACAGTTATTTTTATTGCCTCAATGGTAATATGGTTTCTTAGAAGCTTTAATTTTACTTTTAATCTTGTGAGCAATTCAAAGGACAGTATGTTGGCTACAATTGCAGGCGTTATAGCACCCGTGTTTAAGCCCTTGGGTTTTGGCGACTGGCGTATATCAACATCCCTTATTGCCGGTTTTATGGCAAAGGAGAGTGTGGTTTCAACCGTATCCGTTTTATTTGGCAGTACGGCGGAGATTACTTCGGCAATCGGTATGGCATCAGCACTATCTCTTCTTACATTTTGCCTTTTATATACGCCTTGTGTTGCCGCAGTAGCGGCCATACGCAGAGAAATAGGGCGTGGCTGGGCAGTGATAGTAGTTATAGGGCAGTGCGTTATCGCATGGCTTGTGGCTCTTATAGTCAGAGTAATTGCACTTATAATTATTTAATAGGATTATAAAAGGCAGCGGCACCCGCTTAAAGCGGGTGCCGCCTTTCCTATGGATTTTTTCTTTAGTTACCGCAACCGCAGCCACAGCCACAACCGTTATCGTTGTTGTTGCCACAGCATGTGAGTAAGAGTATAAGAATTATAATCCAGCTGCAATTTCCACCAAAGCAATTATTATTACACATAATATAAAGACCTCCTTTTTTGTCTTTCAACACATACTATGCAATATGGGTTTTGTGTGTTACTCAAAAAAGTTTATTTTATCTATTGACTTTTACTGACTTTGGTGTATAATAAAGGTCAGGAAAGGTCAAAAAGGTGATTGCTATGAGAATTAGTGATTTAATTACCGAGAGGATTTTGGAACTGCTTAATGAATCTGACGATAGCATTGCAGAAATACAGCGTAACGAGTTTGCAAACGGTATCGGTTGTGCGCCGAGCCAGATTAACTATGTGCTTTCATCCAGATTTACTCCCGAACACGGTTTTATAATTGAGAGCCGCCGTGGTGGCGGCGGATACATCAGAATTAAAAAGGTTGTGCTTGATAGTTCGTCTGCAATTATGCAT
>JAFXNY010000137.1 GCA_017529165.1 Clostridia bacterium | reverse complement strand
TATTTTCACTTCTAGGATAAATTATTCTTTTAAGCCAAATGGACCCATATTTTCTTAACCTGCTTGATTTCCCGATAATCAAGACTTCGAGTGACGGCACCCGGAACTCTGACGGTGTGGAGATTGCCCCTATCGGTGCCGGCAGGTATTATGTTGACAGCAATATGAGTATACTTTTAAGGAACGATAGCTACTATGGAAAACTCGGCGAGGTTTCAAAAATCAATCTTATAAACGCTCCGGATGAGATTTCGGCAACACATTATGTTGAGGTTGGCGCAACCGACATATACTATGCTGATGAATCTGTAGGCAATATAGTCCGTATGAGCGGCAAGCGTGCCGATGTGAACACGAACAATTTTGTGTATATAGGGATAAACTCGGCTTACGGTCAGTTATCAAACAGCCTTTTAAGATATGCAATTTCCTCGGCGATAAACAGAACAGAGATTTGCCACAGCGCTTATTTTGATAACGCAACGCCGGCAAGCGGCTTTTTTAACCCGCAGATTAAGGAAACCTCTGCCGCACAATCATTAAAAATCGAGTCCGATATGCAAATAACTATTGAGAATCTCGGCAAAATGGGTTATAATAAAATGAACAATGGTTATTACTGTAACGATTCGGGTAATCACATAACGCTTACATTGCTTGTAAACACCGATAACCTCTCGAGAGTTGCGGCGGCAAAGCTGATAGCAAGCGAGTGCAAATTGTGCGGTATTGAAATAAATGTAATAGAGCGGTCTTATCCTGAATATATATCCTTGTTATCATCCGGTAACTTCCAATTATATCTCGGGGAAATAAGGGTGCTTAACAATATGGATCTTTCAAGCCTTGTAGTCTCCGGCGGCAGTGCGGCTTACGGAGTAGGCACTATAATAGATGAGAATACAGGTCAGCCGGGAAAAACAGTTTGTGCCTTGATGGTTGATAAGTATAAAAACGGCGAGTGTATGCTATCTGACCTTGCCGGTGCATTTTTAACTGAAATGCCGCAGATACCCGTTTGTTACAGAAAGGGTATGCTTTTTTACACATCACGGATAAAGAATAAGGTAAAACCGTCTTGCAGTGATATATTCTTTTCCTTTGAAAATTACAGTTTCTAACTATAGGAGGTTTTTATATGATTTCTTATGAAACAAGAATGGGTACAATAACAATTACCGAGCAGTTTTTATCAAAGCTTATAGGGTTTGAGGTTACTTCTTGCTTCGGCGTTGTAGGTATGGTGCCGAGCGGTTCAAAACAGAAAATCATGGGCGTATTTTCCAAGGAGCCAACGCTCGATACAGGCGTAAAGGTTTCGGGGGATGCAAGTGCAATAGATGTTGAAATACACATCGTTGTAACCTACGGTATGAATATAAATGCTATAGCCGGGAGTATTACCGAAAAGGTGAAATACACCGTCAAGGAGATAACGGGGATAAATGTTAACAGAGTTTCCGTTATGGTTGATGGCATTAAGGAATAATCTTATAATTTTTCTCGTTTGAAGGAGTGCATATTTTTGTTTAACGGTAATAAGCTGCGTGATGCTATTATATCCGCCGCAAATAATCTTACAAATAACAGAAAAGCAGTTGATGATCTAAATGTTTTCCCCGTGCCGGATGGCGATACGGGAACAAATATGTCTATGACTCTCAGCAATTCGGTAAGAGAGCTTGAAAAATTAGAGGGCGCCTCAGCCGGAAAGGTTGCCGCTGTAAACGCTTCGGCGCTGCTTAGAGGTGCTCGAGGAAACTCGGGCGTTATAACCTCGCTATTGTTCAGAGGCTTTGCAAAGGGAATAGGTGAAGAAGAATGTCTTACGGCACAAAACTTAGTTGCCGCTCTAAAATTGGGCGTGGAAGGTGCATATAAAGCCGTTATGAAGCCAACGGAGGGCACTATTCTAACAGTTGCCCGTGTGGCAAGCGAAGAAGCCGAAAAGGCGCTTAATTCGGGGGCAGATACTATAGCTGTGTTTGATGCGGCTATAAAGGGTGCAAACGAAGCTTTAGCACAGACTCCCGAGCTTTTACCAACCCTAAAAAAAGCCGGTGTTGTAGATGCCGGCGGTAAGGGCTTTGTACTCATTTTAGAGGGTATGCGTTCTGTGTTTAAGGACGGCGTAATGGTTCAAAGTGTAGTATCCGTAAACGAAGCACCTAAAGAGAAAGAAAACCGTAATGCCGCAGGCGAGTTTGAGGGTGAAATCACATTTACATACTGCACGGAGTTTATTGTAAACCGTGACAGTCAGTGCCAAAAACAGCCGCAGGAATTAAGAAGTTACCTTGAGTCTATAGGTGACTGTGTAGTTGTAGTTGATGATGAAGAGATAATAAAGGTTCATGTTCATACCGATCATCCGGGTAATGCTATTGAAAACGG
>JAFXNY010000136.1 GCA_017529165.1 Clostridia bacterium | reverse complement strand
GCCGACAAATATAACGGCAACACCGCTCTCCTTTTGTTGATTTAGAAGATTATATATAGCATAAGATGAGTTAATATCAAGTCCCCTTACAGGATATGCCGCCATAAGAACTGTGGGCGAAGCGGCAATTTCACGACCAACAAGAACCTTTTGAACATTACCGCCGGAGAGCTTGCGAACAGGAGTCTGTGCGCTCGGAGTTACAACCTCTAAATCTTTTATGATGCGCTCGGCAAGGTCTTTAGGCTTCTTTCTTTCAAGGAACATTGATTTCCCTTTTCGGTAACTTCTGAGCATCATATTATCAATAATATCCATATTACCGACAAGTCCCATACCAAGCCTGTCCTCAGGTACAAAGGAAAGGCGCACGCCGAGTTCCCTTATCTGTATGGGCGACTTACCCCTTAGTTCATCCTCACTGCCTGTCTTTGGGTTGTGATATATAATCTCGCCGCTCTCAATCGGCTGAAGTCCTGCAATAGACTCTAAAAGCTCTCTCTGTCCGCTCCCTGCAATACCTGCTATACCGAGTATCTCTCCCGAGCGGGCGGTAAACGATACATTGTCTAACATCTTAACGCCCTCGGCATTTACGCAGTTAAGATTCTTAACCTCCAGCCGGTCTGTCGGGTCTTTAGGTACGCTACGGTTAATATTAAGGCTAATTTTCTTGCCGACCATCATTTCGGTAAGCTCGGACTCATTTGTATTAGCGGTGATTACGGTTCCGACATACTCGCCCTTGCGAAGTACTGCAACCTTATCAGATAGCGACAAAACCTCGTGAAGCTTGTGTGTGATAATTATAATAGCTTTTCCGGCGTCTCTCATACGGCGAAGTACAGCAAAAAGCTTTTGGGTCTCCTGCGGAGTCAATACTGCGGTAGGCTCATCAAGAATAAGAATATCTGCGCCACGGTAAAGAACCTTTATTATTTCAACCGTCTGTTTTTCGGAAACAGACATTTCATATATTTTTTTATTAGGGTCTAAATCAAAACCGTATTGCTCGGTTATTTCTTTAACACGGGCAGTTACTGATTTTATATCGTATTTTTCATCTTCCTTAAGACCTAAAACTACATTCTGTGCGGCGGAAAATACATCGATAAGCTTAAAATGCTGATGTATCATACCGATTTTATACTTAAAAGCGTCCTTAGGCGAGCGTATAACCACCTCTTGACCGTCAATAAATATCTGCCCCTCATCGGGATAATAAATACCCGATATCATATTCATAAGCGTTGTTTTACCGCTTCCGTTCTCGCCGAGCAGTGACAGTATTTCGCTCTTGTACGCACTAAGACAAACAGTATTGTTAGCCACAACCTTGCCGAAACGCTTGGTTATATCTTTTAGCTCAATAGCCGGAACAGCCATTATAACACACCTTTCTCAGAGTTTGCTTTGAAAAAAACACACAATTCTTTATGTAATTTTTTCAAAGTAAACTTTATTAACAGATTGAGGCGGAGTTTGCACTCCGCCCATATCTGTTAAATTAAATTATTAAAGTTCGCTTATACCGT
>JAFXNY010000135.1 GCA_017529165.1 Clostridia bacterium | reverse complement strand
GAGTCTTTTTCAATATTCTTTCTGTATTCGCTGATAGTAGTAGCGCCGATAACCTGAAAATCTCCGCGTGCGAGTGACGGCTTTAATATATTTGCCGCATCGGTTGAACCCTCGGCAGATCCGGCGCCGATTATGGTATGAACCTCATCGATAAACAGAATTATATCGTTTGATTTTTTTACCTCGTTTATAACCGATTTAATGCGCTCTTCAAAATCGCCTCTGT
Organism: Clostridia bacterium; assembly: GCA_017529165.1. Next base: position 2,073 of record JAFXNY010000135.1, on the reverse strand, counting down.
ATTTAGTTCCGGCTATCATACCCGTAAGGTCAAGCGAGAAAACTCTCTTACCTACAAGTATTTCCGGCACATCTCCCGAGGCTATTTTTTGTGCCAAGCCCTCAACAACCGCTGTTTTACCAACGCCCGGCTCGCCTATTAAGCAGGGATTATTCTTAGTTCTTCGGCAAAGTATTTGAATAACACGCTCAATTTCCTCCGTTCTACCGATAACAGGGTCAAGCTTGCCTTTTTTTGCCTGTTCTGTAAGGTCAACACCGTATTTGTTAAGCCCCGTGCTTTTGCCTTTTTTGTTTTGGGAAATATTATCGGCGTAATCATTTTCTTGTGTGCTATCCATTTCGTCAGGGTTAATGCCCGCTTCGCTTAAGGCTTTAGCGGTAAGGGCAGTAACATCTACACCAAGCTCACTTAAGAAACGAATTGCGTAGCTTTCGCCCTCGCTTAAAATAGCTATTAGTATATGCTCGGTACCCACAAACTTTTTGCCTAAATTATTGCATCCGGCTATTGCCGATTCAATAACCCTTTTGGCTCTCGGGGTAAAATAATCGGGAGACAGCCTTGTAGGCGTACCAACTCCTATTGTATTTTTCATCTGCTCTTCAATGCTATCCGCAGTAACACCAAAAGAATTAAGCACGGATAATGCCACTCCGCTACCCACACGCAAAAGTCCTAAAAGCAGATGTTCACTGCCAACATATGTGTGCCCTAAAACCTGGGCGGAGTTTATTGCCTGATTTAATGCCTCGTTGGCTTTTTCAGTAAAGCCAGAAAAATTATATCTCATATAAATACCTCCTCAGCCGAGCGTTCTCCTTACCATTTCAGCACGGCAGATATCACGCTCTTCATCGGTCATATTGCCGTATGTTTTCATAAGCATATACGGCTGACCTTCTATAAGTATTTTTATGGGGTTAATATCCCCTTTTATTAAGCCTTGGTTTATGCCGAGTTTAACACGGCTTAAAAGAGTTATAAGCTCAGCACTTGAAAGCATTCGGGCAAACTTCAGCGTACCGAGTGCTCTCATACACATATCTTCGGTTTTTATTCTGTTAAGTCGGTTTTGTAATTCCCTTTCTTTTTTTATTACCTGCTCGGTAATGATTTTAAGGTTATCTATTGCGTTCTTCTCACTGATTCCAAGAGTTATTTGATTTGATACCTGATAAAGCGAACCTGAGGCGTTTGAGCCCTCGCCGTACATACCCCTTACGGTATATCCTATCTTACTTACTGATTGTGTTAGAGACAAAATATCACCGTTTTTTTCACTCATAGGCAAATGCAGCATAACAGATGCCCTAAGCCCTGTACCTAAGTTTGTGGGGCATTCGGTTAAATACCCGAGTGTACTGTCAAACGCCAGATCAAGACCTGCGCTTAACATATTATCTATTTTATCGGCAATCTCGTACGCCTTTTCGAGCTGCAGACCCGGAAGTATAACCTGTATGCGAATGTGGTCTTCCTCGCCTATCATTATACTTACCGTTTCATCCTCTGAAATAATTATCGCCTTATTATCGGGATTTAATACAAACTCACGGCTTGCAATATGGCGCTCAAGCATAGAAAACCGCTCATTTTCGGGTACATCTGACATATCAATGTACTTTAGCCCTTTTGCTATATCAAAGTTGCTGTTCTCTATCGTATTTTTTATCTTGCTATTTATTTCTTTTTTCTGCTCTGTGGACATACTTGCAGGAAACGGATAGCCACCCACATTTCGGGCAAGGCGTATTCTTGTGCTTACCACAATATCGCCCTCAGGCGCAAAATTATTATACCAACAGCTCATTGTGCCGCCTCCAAGTCTCTTATTTTATCACGAAGCTTTGCGGCCTCTTCAAATCTTTCTTCCTTTACGAGTTCTGAAAGCTGTTGTTTAAGTGATGAAAGAGTATCCTCTTTTGGTGCCTCGAAGCTTTTATCTGACGCTTTACCGATATGCTTAACCGCACCGTGCACTCTTTTAATATACGGTAAAAACTCCTTATAAAATGTTTTATAACACTCCGGACATCCGGCTTTTCCTCTTTTTGCTATATCGGAAAAGGT
>JAFXNY010000134.1 GCA_017529165.1 Clostridia bacterium | reverse complement strand
TTGAACTTGGTCCCCGTGATATTGAAAACAATCAGTGCGTAGTAGTTCGCAGAGTTGACGGAGGAAAGACTATTGTAAGTCTTGACGATATCGAAAAAGAGATGCCGAAACTGTTAAATCAGGCGCATGACGCTATGTACGACAAAGCTTTTGAGCGCCGTGAGAAAATGACATATACCGCTAAAACGCTTGAGGAGATGAAGGAAACAGCCGAAACACGCCCCGGCTTTATAAAGGCTATGTGGTGCGGCAACCGTGAATGCGAGGACAAATTAAAAGAGATTGCAGGTGTTACCTCAAGGTGTATTCCGTTCAAGCAGGAAACAATTTCTGACAATTGTGTTTGTTGCGGTAAAAAAGCGGATAAAATGCTTTATTGGGGAAAAGCATATTAGACTTTAGACGATAGATGTTAGACATTAGATAAGGCGGAGTGTTATCACTCCGCCTTTATTATATTTCATTTTTGAAGCCCTCGCCTAAGATTTCGCCGGCATCGCTTACCACTATAAATGCGTGATTATCGGTTTCCCTTATTATATCGCAAACTGCAGCGACCTCATTTATACGAACGGTACACATAAGCATTGTGTGATTTTCTCCTGTATATCCGCCTGTAGCCGAAAGCCTTGTTACGCCACGCTCTAGTCGCTGTGCAACCTTATTACATATTTCATCGGGGTTATCGGTTATAGCATAAACTATCTTGCCTTTATCCGAGCCGTAAAGTATGGCATCCGTAACCCTTGCAGAAGCATAAATGGCAACGATAGAATACAGTCCGCTTTCGATGTTTTTATAAACAATTGAGGCAAATGAGATTACTATAATATCCGAAACCAAAATAATTCTGCCTACTGTAAGATATCTGAACCTTCGGTTTACAAGAGTAGCGATAATATCAACACCGCCTGTGGTAGCCCCTCGCCTTAAAATTAGGCTAAGACCCGTGCCCATAAGTATTCCGCCGAAAATGCCGGCTAATATTTTATTCACCGTAAACTGCGGAACAAACCGCTCGGAGAGTTCAAGACAAAGGGAAAGGATGCCGGTAGCAATTGCAGTTTTTACAACAAATATACCGCCGAGCTTTAGTATGCCGAGAATAATAACCGGGATATTAAGAATAAGCAATATAAGTCCTGTTGAAAAACCGGTAAGATAGTTTACCACAGTAGCAATACCCGTAAATCCGCCCGGTGATATCGCATTTGGTGTTATAAGCGATGTAACTGCAACGGAATAAACAGCACAGCCTATTATATAATAAATAAGGTCTATAGTGATTTCTTTAGCACCGAGTTTAACCTTTAATTTGCTCATAATTTCACTCTCCCTTATTATTGTTGGTGCTTTTACTCCGTTTAATCGTCACCACCCGAAAGATTTTCCATTATAGCCGTTTTCATCTGAGGTTTATAGTCTCCGTGGCGTACAAAGCTCATAGTTATAAACTATGCCGCCGAGAAAACAACGGCATAGGGGAAGAGTATATTATATCCCCAACTTGTATTTGTGATTATAAAGCCCGAGAGTAGCGGTGTTGCAATCTGTGCCGCCATTGAAAAAGTATAATAAAGACCTGTATATTTGCCTATATCGGCGCCCGAGCCTATCTCGACCGCCATAGGATACGAGTTTACATTTATGGCCGCCCAAGCTATACCTACAGCGGCAAATATCAAATACATAAACGGTGTTTCGTGCCTTATAAGCCCTGCAAACGCAAAGCTTACTGTCATAAGAGCAATGCCTATAAGAACGGTCTTTTTTCTGCCAAGCTTGCTCGATAAAAAGCCTAGCGGTAAAAATGCCGCTATAGCCGCAACGGTGGCTAAAAGCAAATAGCCTGACGATTTGCCGACAGACACTCCCCAAACCTCAACGCAGTATCTTGAAAAAGCGGTTGTAACTGCATTATACGCCGCAAACCACAAAAATACCGAAATAAGAATTAGCGCAAAGCTTGTTTTAACACTCCTTTCGAGCGGTGCTTTTGTTGTATTTTCTACTGTTTCTTCGGTATCTATAACATGCGGAAGCTTGTTCTCTTTAACCGAAAGAACCAAAACAACCACAGACAAAAGCATAAATACGGCAATAATTATAAATACGGGCGTAAAGCTCTGAGATGAATTATAAACGCTCTCGCCCTGAGCATTCTTTTCGCTTTTCAGCAGTACCATCATAACAACTGTAGCAAAAATGCCGCCTATGTAGCCTATAAGATTTATAACCGCATTAGCCTTACTGCGAAGCGGCTTTTCGGTAACATCCGGCATATACGCCACTGCAGGTGAACGGTAGGTTGACATTACAACCAACAAAGTTATGAGCGTTATCATAAAGCCTGCAAAATAAAGTCTTTTTTCAAAGAATGACAAAAGCACAAGAAGCATGCTTGCCGCTATTGTACCAAAAAGAATATACGGTGTGCGTTTGCCAAGCCGTGTATGGGTTTTATCGGACAGCATGCCGAAAAGCGGCAGCATAAAAAGTGCCAGAATATTATCAATCGACATTACGGCGTTTGTAACAAAAGTATTAAGCCCGAAGCGATTTTCGAGAATATATGGTATTACCTGGTCATAGAACTGCCAGAATGCCAGAATTGACATAAAGGCAAAGCCTATAAGTACCGTTCTCTTATAATTAAGTTTCATATTATCCCCCTTAATACATTTCAATTATAGCGGCAAGGTTTCCCCTTTTACCGCCTGTTGCCCTATGCGAATGGAGAAAATCACTGTTCTCACAAGTACAGATATCCGCTATATCAAGATTGTTGTCATCAATGCCGGCGTCAAGCAATATCTGCCTGTTTGCCTCTCTTAAATCGAGAAGAAAATGATTACCATCCGGTTTTGGAGTAAATATTTTATTAAGCTCAAAACCGACTTTCTTAAACTCTTCATAAACCGGCAAATCTACCTCATAACAATTTTTGCAAATGCAGGGCCCTATTGCGGCAATAATATTTTGTGGGCGACAGCCAAACTCGTTTACCATTTTTTCTACCGTAACTGCCCCTATTCTTTGCACCGTTCCACGCCATCCGGAATGAGAATTGGCACAAACTCTCGCTACAGGGTCATAAAAAAGGAGAGGCGTGCAATCGGCATACTGTGTTACAAGGGCAACGCCGGACTCGTTTGTTATAAGCCCGTCAATATCACTAAACTCGGGTTTGCTGTAACCTGTGCCCAAATCGCTTTTACCTACAATTAAAGCATTATTCGTATGAGTCTGTCGAGAAAGAACCAAATGATTTACATCTATGCCTACGGCACTGCACAAACGGCGGTAGTTTTCTTCCACATTTTCTCTTTTATCGCCGTTTCTGAAACTCAAGTTCATCTCTCCAAAAACGCCGCCGCTCACACCGCCCTTTCGGGTTGAGAATATATGACGAATACCCTTTGCCGCCTCGAGCTTCGGAAAGGTGATATATACTAAATCACCCACCCGCCTTATGTTAACTGCCCCACTTTTAATCAACTGCAATCAATTCCTTTTCGAGCCTTTCGGTTTTTTGTATAATTTTATCCGTTTCTTCCGTGGATATCTCACGGAGCAATTTTAACGCCTCGTTTAGTCTGACAGGGCGATTTTGAGGGCTATGGCAATCTGACGCAACAAAATCCACAAGTCCTGCTTTAAGCAGTTTCCTTACGGCTCTGTTTTCTGCCCGTTTTAAGAAAAATGTTGCGTTTATCTGGCAAAGTGCCCTATTCTCTGCAAGCGCCGTTAAAAGCTTTTTATACCCTTTGTATTTACAATATCGCTCCACATGCGCAATGATAGGAGTAATTCCAAGCTCCTCTTTAATTGATATGATATCCCTTATTACCTTATCATCAATTTTTTTTAGTCCTAAAAGCTCCAAAAGAAGATATTTGCTTCTGCCCAGTGTAAGTTTCTTGATACCTGTAAACTTTCCTATTCCGCCAAAATAGAGCACCTCGGCGCCCGGAAGTATTTTGACTCCGTAATTGTCCGCCGCACTATTAGAGAGATTAAGTGCTACTTCTCTTTTTTTTAAAAAGTCTTCTAAAACTGCACTGGTAGGGTAAAAATGAACGGTTGCTACCGCCGTGCTTACGCCTTGGTCACGCATCTGTTCTAACAGTTTTACAGAATCATCTATCGTTTTTGCTCCGTCATCAACTCCGGGCAATATATGAGTATGCAAATCAAGCATTTTTACCTCCTATGTTAAAAAATCGGAAGACTGCGAGAATCTTCCGATTATAAATTAATTTTTGTTAAAATAACGGTTCTTATAATACTTTGAGCTGCCACCGCTTGACTGTTTTATTCCGTTTATTACAGCACCCAAAATCTTAATATTAGCAAACTGAGCAGAATCAATAACACGCTTAATATCTTCATTATGCGTCTGCCCGTCACGAACAACCAAAACTATTCCTGCCGTATGAGGAGCTACAATCAGCACATCAGACAAAACATTCATTGGTGGTGTATCAATTATGACACAATTATATGACGGCGAAACTGACTTTATAAGCTTTTCAAACGAAGCATTGCCCAAAAGCTCAGACGGATTAGGCGGTATCCTGCCGGACGGTAAGAAGAAAAGATTATCATTTATCTTTTGCACACAATCTTCCGCCTTTGCCATACCTGCAAGAACATTTGAAAGTCCATCCCCATTATTAGTTTTCAGCTTCTTGTGAAGAGAAGCGCGGCGCATATCCGCATCAATAAGCAGCACTTTCTCGCCTAGCTGCGAAAAGGCAATTGCCATATTCGCAGCAGTTGTAGATTTGCCCTCTCCTGAATTAGGAGATGTTACTGCTACAACATTGCCTTTTGCAGAGGAAAGTAAAAATGAAAGGTTGGTTCTTATAGCTTTATAAGATTCAACAACAGCAAACGGTATCCTCTTGCTTTGAACGCTTATATCAGCATAGTTGTTTTCAGTTTTTGTTTTAGAAAAAAGCCCCATTAATAATACTTCCCTTTCTTGCGTGATTTTACTTTCCTTGCTTCCTCAAAATCAGGAACACTGCCAAGCAGCGGTATATTATATCTTGAGGCGAAGTCTTCTTCACCTTTAACAGTATTATTAAATATTTCTAATAGAACAAACACGGCATAAACCACAAACGCTACTGCAGCCCCTGCTAAAACGGTGTTCCTTAAAGTTCTCGGGGCTACAAGAGACGCCTTATCTGCACTTGAAACAATTTTAGGATTGGCTTTACTTATAAACTCGGCAACATAATCACAAGATACCGAAGCAAAAAGATTTGCAACCTTTATCGCCTGCTGTGGATCATTATCCGTATATGAAATATCAATAAAAAGCGTATCTTGACCTCTGCGTGCCACCGATGTTCTTGCCATTAAATATTTATACTCTATGTCACCACCAAGTTTTCTTGCAAGATACTTGTATATATCGGGGGTTTTGAGCATATCCACAACCGAATCGGCAAGCAAAAGAGACGCCTGTATATCAGAGCCCAAAACCTTTTGTGAAGTGGCATCGCCTTCTGAAGTAACAACAGCCCCGTTTGTAACGATTATTGAGGAGTTTGCAACATAAACCGGAACAACCATAAACTCACAATACGAGAATACTGCTGCTGCCGCAACCACGAACGCCAAAATCAGCACCCATATTCTTTTCAAGGCAATTTTGAACAAAATTAAAATGCTTATATCCTGCATTATTAACCCCCGCTTTTTATATCACACTCATCATAATACCATACCGCAAATACTTTTGCAACAGTTTGTTAGAAGCCTCTACCGGCGCCGCCTCCGCCGAAGCCGCCGCCTCCACCGGAAAAACCGCCGAAGCCTCCGGAAGAACCACCGAAGCCTCCTCCAAAGCCACCTCTGCCGCCACGGCCTGAAGAACCGCCGAAGACCCAAAACGGCACAAAAAGCCCATAGCGCCTGCCTATTAAAAGACAACATATCAAGACAACCAAAAAGACCGCCCACGAATAGCCTACCTTTTGGAAATCTACATCACTTCCGTACGGCTGAGGTACTGATACTTCCTCGGGAACATCCAAACCATACTCTGCATAGACCTCACGAACTACGGCATTGTAGAGATTAAGCATACCGGCTGAAAACTCATTTTCTGCAAAGTAATCTATTCCGTAATTGTCTATAAGTCTTCCAGTTTTACTGTCCGGCAAAGCACCCTCAAGGCCGTAGCCTACTGCGACATAAACCTCTCTGTCCTCTGTTGCAAGCAAAATAACAATACCGTTGTTGTCTTGCTTGTTGCCTACGCCCCATTGCCTGCCTAAATCGAGAGCATAATCGGATATTTCTTCGCCCTCGGTTGTTTTTACCGTTACAGCCACAACTTGAGCGCCTACATCTCTGCCTAGTACTTGGGCGCTTGCCCTTTCGAGCGCTACGCCGGCACTTAAAATGCTTTTGGCATCATCGCCACTTAATACATCGGCAAAATCGCCTACATAAAACTCTTCGGTGGGAGACGGTATTTTTATTTCGTTTTCCGAACAACCGCAAGCGAAGCAAAGTGCCAGTGCCAATAAAAATACGGCAAGGCGTTCTAAAATACGCTTATTATTCAAATGTTACCACCGGCGATTGCATTGCATTTGTATCTGCCTCAAAAAGCTCGGCTCTATCAAACCCGAATATAGAAGCAATTATGTTTGACGGAAAACTGCGAACCTTAAGGTTATATTCCTTTGCAGTATCGTTATAATCTTTGCGTGCTGTGGCAATTCTGTTCTCCGTGCCGGCAAGCTCATCCTGAAGTGCTACATAATTAGCGTTAGCTTTAAGGTCAGGATATGCCTCGGTTACAGCGTTAACCCAAACCGAAATTGCCCTATCAAGCTCCGAACTTGCCTGTTCTACTTCCGATACTGTTTGTGCCTTGCCTACAGACGCACGAGCCTCAGTTACGGCAGTTAGTGTTGACTGCTCATAATCAGAATATCCCTTTACTGTAGCCACAAAGTTAGGTATCAAATCGGCTCTTCTCTGAAGCTGTACCGAAACATTTGATTTTGCGGTATTTACCGCTTCCTGCCTTGATACAAATCTATTGTAACTGCTGACTGTATAGCCGGCTATTACGCCCACTATAAAAACTATAACAAAAATTACTACAAGTGACTTTTTCATAAAAAAACTCCTTATATGTTTTTTATAAAACTTTCTATTCTTTCAAGTGCTTCAATGATATGCTCTGTGCTATAGCAATAAGACGCTCTTATAAAGCCCTCTCCACCGAGGCCAAATGCCGTTCCGGGCACTACCGCAACATGCTCGCTTTTAAGCAGTCTTTCGCAAAACTCATCGCTTGAAAGCCCTGTTGATTTTATAGACGGAAAAGTATAAAACGCTCCTTTAGGCTCACGACATGTAAGTCCCATTCGGTTAAAGCCGGCAACCATAAGCTTGCGGCGGCGGTCATACTCCGCTTTCATATCATTTACAGCGTCATCGCAAGACCTTAGTGCCTCTATTGCGGCGTACTGTGCCGTAGTTGGCGCACACATTATTGAAAACTGATGAATCTTGGTCATCTGAGTTATTATTTCCTCTGGTCCGCATGCATATCCAAGCCTCCACCCTGTCATAGAAAATGCTTTTGAAAAACCTGAAACCAAAACAGTTCTCTCCCGCATATCGGGTATGCTCGCTATCGAAGTATGTCCGCTTTCAGTAAAGGTAAGTTCAGAATAAATCTCATCGGATATAATCATTATATCCGTGCCTCGCAAAACTTTTGCAATCTCCTCTAAATCTTCCCTTTCCATAACGGCGCCGGTGGGGTTACAGGGATACGGCAGTATTAAAACCTTTGTTTTAGGCGTTATAGCCGATTTAAGCTCTTCGGCAGTTACCTTGAAATCGTTTTCCGCCTTTGTTTCTATTATTTTAGGCACACCGCCGGCGAGCAGAGTTATTGGCTCATAACAAACATAGCTCGGTTGCGGAATAATTACCTCATCGCCGTCAGACACCAAAGACCTTACAGCAACATCTATAGCTTCGCTTCCGCCTACAGATACAAGCACTTGTGTTTCCGGCAAATAATCTACGCCTGTTTTTCTGCCGATATAGCTTGAAATCTCTTTTCGAAGACTTATAAGGCCTCGGTTTGAAGTGTATTTTGTTTTTCCTCTTTCAAGCGATGTTATTCCGGCTTTTCTTACAACCCACGGGGTATTAAAGTCTGGCTCGCCGACACCGAGCGATATAACATCCTCCATAGTGGCGGCAATATCAAAAAACTTTCTTATCCCCGATGGCTTTATCTCACTAACCTTGCGGTTTAGCACACGGGAATAATCTATCATATCAGAATATTCCCCCTGTCATCCTTTTCACCATCAAAAAGACAAATATCCATTTCCTTATATCTTCTCATAACAAAATGAGTTGCGGTAGCGGTTACCGAATCAATCGTTGCAAGCTCACGAGCAACAAACTGTGCAACATCCTTAAGTGTTTTGCCCTTTACAACAACATTAAGGTCATATCCGCCCGACATAAGATAAACCGATTCAACCTCACGGTATGCGGCTATCTTTTCGGCAACTTCTTCAAAGCCTAAGTCAGCCTTGGGC
>JAFXNY010000015.1 GCA_017529165.1 Clostridia bacterium | reverse complement strand
GGGAGATTTTTTTACAAATCTGGCAGGGAGATTAAGCTCCAAAAGGACGGTGCCTACGATACCTCTGCGCTTGGCGAGTATAAGCTTACATGGTCGGCTTCGGCACTCGGCACTAAAAGCGAGGGTGTTCGCACCGTAAATGTCATTGATACAACTCCCCCTGTTATCACCCTTACGCCTTATGATAAAGAGTATATATTTGTAGGCACAAATTATGAAGAAGCAGGGTACAGCGCCGCCGATAATGCGGACGGTGATGTTACAGATACCGTAACAGTAAGCGAAATTGATACTTCCTCTCCCGGCGAAAAGGAAATTATTTATACTGCTACTGATAAAAGCGGGAATACTGTTACTGCCGTGCGGAAAATCACGGTAAAGGAAAAACCCAAAAGAAATCTTAACCCTGTTCCTCAGGTGCCTGCAGTGGTTCCGGCTCCCGCTAACGGAGGCGTTATCTATCTTACATTTGATGACGGGCCTGGGCCTTACACGGCACAACTGCTTAATATATTGGCAAAGTATAATGTAAAGGCAACCTTTTTTGTAACCGGCAGGGGAGATAGGTCGCTAATAGCTCGTGAGGCAAGCGAGGGGCACAGCGTGGGCATACATTCGCTTACTCACAACTATTCTCAAATATATGCAAGCGAAGAAGCATTTTTTGCGGATATAGACGCTATGAATGAAATAATAAAAGAGCAGACCGGCTCTTATACAAATCTTTTGCGTTTTCCCGGAGGCGGTTCAAACACGGTAAGCCGAAAATACTGTCCTGGTATAATGTCAAGACTTACTGTAGCTGTCGGCGAGAGAGGCTTTAAGTATTTTGATTGGAATGTGGTAAGCGGCGATGCCGGAGGCACAACCAATACCGATAGAGTTTTTCTTAATGTGACAAACGGGATAAGGGGCAAGGCACATTCCATAGTTTTACAACACGATATTAAGGGCTTTAGCGTAAACGCCGTTGAGCGAATTATAGTTTGGGGTCTTAATAACGGATATACTTTTGCACCGCTAACATATGATAGCCCTACCGTTCATCAAGCCGTGGGCAATTAACAATACTAAAAAAGACAGGCAGGTACTTAAAGTGCCTGCCGTATTTTTTGCGTGATTTTTTGCGTGATTTAAAGAAACAGTCAAAATCGGTCAAAAAATCAAAAAGATTTATCTAAAAAAGCTAAAAACAAAAAGACAACTTGGTTAAAATGGCGAAAATATACAAACGGTATTGACCGTTTTTGAATATTTGTGTATAATTTACATATAATTTTAATGCAAAACAGTCAAAATAAGTCAAGGAAGAGCAAAATGTTAACATTTGACCGAAGAAATAAAATACTCGAATATATAGCCGAAAATGGTGCGGCAGGCGTAAGCGAGCTGTCTAAAATGCTGGGCGCCAGCGAATCAACGATAAGGCGAGATTTAGCCGAGCTCTCCAAGACCGGCAAGCTCGATAAGGTTCACGGCGGCGCAATACTGCCAAATCTCGAGTTTATTAACCGTGAAGATTCTATAAGCGTTAAAGTACAAAAGTATTATGAAGAAAAGCTTATCGTGGCGGAATATGCCGCCTCGCTTATAAACGACAGTGATTATGTGTTTATAGACGCCGGCTCCACAACCTTTTTAATGACAAGGTTTATTATCGGCAGTAAAGCAACATTTATAACAAACGGCATAGCACAGGCACAGGAGCTCTTAAAAAACGGATGCAGAGTTATGGTGCTCGGCGGTGAGCTTAAAGGTACAACTGAGGCAATAGTGGGCGCTACGGCGGCAAAAAACCTGCAAAAATATAATTTTTCAAAGGCGTTTATAGGTGCCAACGGGATAACCTTGAAGCAGGGAATAACCACTACCGATACAAGCGAGGCGATAATAAAAGCAGTGGCTATTGAGCATAGCTTTTCCTCTTTTGTGTTAGCGGACAGCAGCAAGTTCGGCAAGGTTTCTGCTGTAACGGCGGCGCCGGTAGATTCGGCTTGTATAATATGCGATAAGTGCCCTGATGAAAGTATAAAGAGTAAAACGATTGTCAAGGAGGTAAAGAGTTAATGGTTTATACTGTAACCTTAAACCCTGCACTTGATTATGTTATGCAGGTAAAAAAGCTTCGGTTTGATGATATCAACCGTTCCTATTTTGAAGACCTGCACTACGGCGGAAAAGGAATAAATGTGTCAGTAGTGCTTAAAAGGCTGGGCATTGAAAATAAAGCTATGGGCTTTACAGCCGGCTTTACAGGTAAGCGTTTAGAGGAAATGCTAAAGGCGGAGGGTATTGACTGTTCGTTTTTACATCTTAAAAAAGGCGATACAAGAATAAATGTAAAAATAAAATCAGAAACCGAGCTTGATATAAATGCAAGAGGTCCCGAGATAGAGGAGGAGGACATAGAAAAGCTTATATCCTCACTCAGTATAATAAAATCGGGCGATTATTTGGTGCTTGCCGGCTCAATACCGGAAAACCTGCCGTCTGATATATATGAAAGAATGTTATCAAGTCTTGAAGGCAGAGGCATAAACTTTGTTGTTGATACAACCGGAGATTTGCTTTTAAGTGTTCTTAAATATAAACCGTTTTTAATAAAGCCAAATCATCATGAGCTCGGCGACCTTTTCGGCGTTAAGGTTCAAAGTGACGAAGATATAATTACCTATGCCAATAAGTTAAAAGAAATGGGAGCCAAAAATGTTTTAGTATCAAGAGGTTCAAAGGGTGCCACGCTCATTTGTGAAAACGGTAAGGTATTAAATATCGGAATTATCGAGGGTAAAATAGTCAACACTGTAGGCAGTGGGGATAGTATGGTAGCCGGTTTCCTTGCCGGATATCTTGAAAACGGCGATTATAAACACGCATTAAGGCTGGGTGCGGCGTGCGGAAATGCCACAGCGTTCTGCGAAGCCTTAGCACAGCCTCAAGATATACAAAGCGCATATCAAAAATTAAAAATAAACTAACAGGAGGCAGAAAATGAGAATTGTAGATTTACTCAAAACAGATGCAATTCACCTTGGCGCAAATGTCGGCAACAAGGACGAGGCGATTGACCTTTTGGTATCCCTTCACAACACCGCCGGCAACCTAAACGATGTTGCGGTTTACAAAGAGGCTATACTTAAAAGAGAAGCACAAGGCTCTACCGCAATAGGCGAGGGCATAGCAGTTCCCCATGCAAAATCAGAAAGCGTTAAAACCCCCGGACTTTCGGCAATAACCGTACCGGCAGGAGTAGATTACGAAGCGCCGGACGGCAAGGCTTCCGATATACTCTTTATGATAGCCGCCGGAACAGACGGAGATAAGCATTTAGAAATACTCTCCCGTCTTATGGTAATGCTTATGGACGCCGGGTTTTGTGCTAAGCTTCGCTCTGCTAAGGATGCTAAAGAGTTCTTAGAAATCATTGATGCCGCAGAGGCAGAAAAGTATCCTGAGGAGAAAAAGGAAGAGAAAAAAGAGGGGAGCTACCGCATACTTGCGGTTACGGCATGCCCCACAGGTATCGCACATACATTTATGGCGGCTGAGGCACTCGAAAAAGCCGCAAAAGAAATGGGCGTTACCATTAAGGTTGAAACAGCCGGCTCGGGCGGCTCAAAAAATGTTCTTACCAAAAAAGAAATCGCCGAGTGCGATGCTATAATCTGTGCTGTGGACAGAAATGTAGAAATGGCTCGGTTTGACGGTAAGCCCGTTCTTAAAACCTCGGTTTCAAACGGCATAAATAAACCTAAAGAGCTTATTGAAAAAGCACTTTCCGGTAATGTTGCAATATATAAATCAGAGGGCGGTGCTGATACTTCGGCTGATTCTGATGAGCAAGAGAGCTTCGGCAGAAGAGTTTATAAGCACCTTATGAACGGCGTATCACATATGTTGCCTTTCGTTGTAGGCGGCGGCGTGCTGATAGCACTCGGCTTCCTTATCGATACTATAGCAGGTAACGCAAATGTAGGCGGAACATTCGGTTTCACAAACTCGGTTGCGGCAATAGTTTTCTGGATAGGTAAAGCGGCATTTTCGTTTATGCTGCCGATACTCTCCGGTTATATTGCAATGTCTATCGCAGACCGTCCGGGACTTCTCCCCGGTATCGTAGGCGGCTTTATAGCGGCTAACGGCTTTACATTTAAGTCGCTGATTGAGGGCAAAAACCTTGTCGGAGACGGCAACGCTGTATCAGGTTTCTTAGGTGCTCTCTTTGCAGGCTTTGCGGCAGGTCTTATAATGCTTTTACTTAAAAAAGCATTTAATTGGATGCCAAAGGCTATGGACGGCATAAAGCCGGTATTCATCTATCCGCTACTCGGCACAGTTCTTATCGGTCTTCTTATGATTTGGATAAACCCTGTAGTAGGATATCTTAACATCGGTCTTTCAAATATGCTTTCAAGCCTCGGCAACACAAGCAAACTGTTACTAAGCATAGTGCTTGCTGCAATGATGGCAACCGATATGGGAGGTCCGTTCAATAAAGCGGCTTATGTGTTCGGTACGGCAGCTATTGCAGACGGTAACACATGGATAATGGCAGCTGTTATGATAGGCGGTATGGTACCTCCTATAGCAATAGCCCTCTCAACCACATTCGCTAAGAGCAGATGGACTGCTGAAGAGCGCAAGAACGGCCCTGTCAACTACTTAATGGGACTTTGCTTTATAACCGAGGGCGCTATTCCTTATGCGGCGAGCGATCCTCTCCGTGTAATTCCTTCCTGTATGGTAGGCGCAGGCGTTGCAGGTGCTGTAAGCGCACTTCTCGGTTGTGCTTGTCCGGCTCCGCACGGCGGTATATTCACCTTTGCGGTAGTTACTAATCCGCTCGGCTATATCGGCGCTTTGGTTGCAGGATCGCTTGCAGGTGCGCTGGTTCTTACACTTCTTAAAAAGAAAAAGGCATAAAAAAGAGGTAAAAAATGGTATCAAAAGATTTTATAATTAAGAATAAAATGGGCTTTCATATGCGTCCGGCGCAGGTCTTTGTTAATGCTATGGCGAAATATCCTTGTGATGTTACAATTAAGTTTGGCGGCAGGGATATAAACGCAAAGAGTATAATGATGATTATGGCTGCCTGCATTAAGTGCGGCAGTGAAATCACCGTTACTGCAAACGGCGAAAACGAGGAAGCGGCACTAAAAGAAGCGGCGGATATGATAGAGTCCGGCTTCGGCGAAGAATAAACCGATACAGGCGGGTAACCTTTGCGGTTATCCGCCTGCCAAAACAGGAGGACGATATGTTAAAAGGAATAGGTGCGTCAAACGGCTACGGCATGGGCAAAGCTGTAATTATAGAAGACGCAAACCTCGATTATTCGTTTGTTAGGTACTCAGGTGCCGAAGCTGAGAAAGCAAGACTTCAAAGAGCGGTTGACGAGTTTATTAAGGAGACTGCCGAAATGGCAGAAGCACTTAAAAGCAGTGCAGGGGAGAAAGAGGCCGAAATACTTGAAGGCCACCTTACAATGCTTAATGACCCGTTTATGCTCTCAGGTATAAACGAGCAAATTGACGCAGGCCAAATAGCCGAAGCGGCGGCAGACACGGTACTAAAAATGTTTTATGATATGTTTGCCGGTATGGAAGACGATATGATGCGACAGAGAGCTTCGGATGTTAAGGATATAAGGGATAGTCTTTTAGAGCTTCTCTTGGGAGTAAAGAAAATTGACATCAGTAAGGTAGAAAAAGGCTCCGTACTTATAGCAAAAGATTTTACACCCTCTATGACAAGCCAGATAAAGCGCGAAAATGTTGCAGCTATTGTAACCGAAGTAGGCTCGGTTACAAGCCATAGCGCTATCCTTGCCCGTGCTATGGGCATACCTGCGGCGCTTTCGGTGCCTCAGGCTACAACCGCTATAATAAACGGTGATACTCTTATTGTTGACGGTTTTAGGGGTGAGGTATTTGTGAGCCCCGATGCGGGAGTAGTAAAAGAGTATGAACAAAAGCAAAAAGAGTACATTAAAGAAAAAGAAAACTTGAATGTTTATTTTAATAAACCTACTGTTACAAAACAGGGCGTAAAGAAGTATGTTTACGGAAATATCGGTAAGGCGTCCGATGCCGAAACCGTGCTCCAGAACGGCGGCGAGGGTATAGGACTTTTCAGAACAGAGTTTTTGTTTATGGATAGAACCTCTGCGCCTACAGAAGAAGAGCAGTTTGAGGCGTATTCCACCGTTGCCAAGATAATGGGTGAAAAAGAGGTCATCATCAGAACACTCGATATCGGCGGCGATAAGGCGATTGATTACCTATCTATAGAAAAGGAAGAAAACCCGTTTTTAGGGCATAGAGCGATAAGATATTGTCTTGATAATAAACCGCTTTTCAAAACCCAGCTCAGAGCAATTCTTCGTGCGGCGGCATTTGGTAGCATTAAAATTATGTTGCCTCTTGTAACCGAGGTAGAAGAAATCCGTGCGGCAAAGGAACTAATTAAAGAGTGCGAAGCCGAGCTAACAGCAGAGGGCATAGAGTACCGAGAAGTTCCGGTGGGCATTATGGTGGAAACACCGTCCGCCGCAATAATATCCGATATTTTAGCAAAAGAGGCGGCATTTTTCTCAATCGGCACAAACGACCTTACAGGTTATACAATGGCGGTAGACCGTGGTAACGCTAAGGTTGCTCACCTTTATGATGCGTTCAAGCCGAGCGTTTTGCGTGCGATAGAAATGACTATCAAGAACGCAAAGAAAGCAGGAATACCTGTGGGTATGTGCGGCGAAGCGGCGGCAAACACAAAGCTAATACCGTTTCTTTTAGAGTGGGGGCTTGATGAGTTTTCCGTAACTCCCTCTTCAATTCTCCAAACCCGCAAAACAATCTGCGAAACAGATATCGGATAACAGATGTCAGATATCAGACCATAGGTGTGCCTTACGGCACCAAACAAATTAAATCTCGTCAACTTATGAACGGTTATAAGTTGACGAGATTTGTTATAAGTAGAAAGAGATTGTAAAAAATGTTTTCCGCATTATATCACCAACAATTAGTTATCTTGACTTACTAAAAGTAGTTTGGTGAGTTTGTTTTATTCCATATTATCCTGAATGTAATCAACAACGCTGCCTACAGTTTTAAGATCCTCGATTTTTTCATCGGGAATCTCAACGCCAAACTCCTCTTCGATAGACATAAGAAGCTCAACAACATCCAAACTGTCCGCTCCGAGTTCATCAGCAATGTTTGTTTCCATAGTGATGATATCAGGGTTTACTTCAAGCTGTGCACTTAAAATTGTTTTAATACTTTCAAATACCATGTAGAGTTACCTCCGAAGAAATCTTATATAGAAATAATATGTTTTTAAATTACTTTTGTCAATAGTTTTTTGCTATATTTTTTAAGATACCAAAAAAATCTTGACTTATGCGTTTTTTTGGGTATAATTATTACTGCTGACGAAAAAATAAATAAGATATTGGGGAATTGTGTAACGGTAGCACGACAGACTCTGACTCTGTTTGTTGGGGTTCGAATCCCTATTCCCCAGCCAGAAAAAAGCACTTGCAAAAGCAAGTGTTTTTTTCAACTAAATCCACCCTTACGGGTGGGTGGATTTAGTTTCATCGAACACGAAGTGTTCGATTGAGAGTGTCGAAAAAGTCGACACTCTCCTGGACGGAAGTGCCGCTCGCCGAAAATCAAAAGATTTCCGGACTGCACTCCACTCCCGCCAGTACCACCCACGCCCCTTGAAAAGTGCCTGTTTATGGCACTTTTCGCTTT
>JAFXNY010000133.1 GCA_017529165.1 Clostridia bacterium | reverse complement strand
TTAGATTATAGACAGTAGATATTAGACCCTACATCAATTTGATTTAACATCGTCCGACAGGCCTAACAAATAATCAGAGGAAACCTTGAAAAAACGGCAAAGGGCTATAATATCATCTATGCTCGGCTCACAATTCCCGCATTCTATATATGAGATTTTTCTTTGAGTCATACCAACTGATTTGCCAAGCTGTGTCTGATTTAGGTCAGCATCCTCCCTAAGATTTTTTACCTTTTCCCCAAAGCTTAATTTCATTATAGACACCTCCGTTCATATTGTGCCATAGACGGAAACTGTCTATTGACAATTAGATAAGAAATGTCTATAATTTTATTGCTAAATATTATAACTAGATTCGGAGGATTTTAAATGAGTATGCTTAAAGAATATGAGCAAATTGCTTTTCAAATAATGGTTGAGATTGGTGCCATTAAAACTTGCAGTATTCATGATGACTTCTACTATAACACATACAAATACGAAGAAAAGAATATTTATGCACTTGCAACTGCAAAATTGAAAGAACAGTATGGTGAATTGCAGGATTTTGAAACCTTTCATAAACAGATAGATGAAATCTTATCGTACGCCGCCGGCGGAGAGGACGAGTGCCCCTACTGCAAAAAATTGCAAGAGGAGTGAGGGACTTTGTATGAAAAGAATATTAAAAACAATAACCAGTATATTGCTTTGCATCACAATTATTTCGGTTATTCTGCCGCAGGAAATTATTGCTTCAGCAGAGACCCATTCCGGCAGTTGCGAAGATAATTTGTCATGGTCATTTGACACCGATACCGGGGTGCTTACTATCAGCGGAACAGGTAAGATGAATGACTATTTGTATGATTATAATGTGCCTTGGTATTCATACCGTTCTGATATTAAAACAGTGGAAATTAAAAACGGAGTCACCTCAATAGGTGGTTGTGCATTTTATGATTGCACGAGCCTCACAAACATTACGATACCTGATAGTATAATTTTAATAGATGGTTTAGCATTTGAAAATTGCAAAAGCCTTGAAAGTATATCGGTAGGCGAAAATAACAGAATATATTATTCCAAAAACAATTGTCTGATTAAAAAGAAAGGCAATATTTTGGTTGTAGGATGTAAGAATAGTATTATCCCGGATTCCGTAACTTCGATAGGTTCTTATGCGTTTTCCGGTTGCAGTAGCCTTACAAACATTACAATACCTGATAGCGTAACAGAAATAGGCGAAGCTGCGTTTGGCGGTTGCACTAGTCTTACAAGCGTTACAATACCTAATGGCGTTACAATAATCGGCTATAAGGCATTTTCCGATTGTACTGGTCTTACAAATATAACAATGCCAAACAGTGTGACCTCAGTATCAAGTGCTGTATTTTCGGGTTGCAGCAGCCTTACAAGCATTATTATACCTAACGATGTAACAGAAATAGCGTTTTCTACATTTCTCAATTGCACTAGTCTTACAAGCGTTACAATACCTGATAGTGTAACAAAGATAGACGTTTATGCTTTTCGCGGTTGTACAGGGCTTACGAGTATAACAATTCCCAATAGTGTTACAGCTATATGTTATGGAGGATTTTGGGGCTGCACCGGGCTTGAAAATATTACTATACCCGATAGCGTAACTTATATAGGAGAACATGCTTTCGAAGGTTGTACAGGGCTCGCTTCTGTTACAATCGGTAATTCGGTAACCTCAATTGGTCCTATGGCGTTTGAGGGTTGCACAGGGCTTACAGACATTGTGATACCTGACAGCGTAACCACAATAGGTGGGGCTGCGTTTTACGGATGTACAGGGCTTGTTTCAATAACATTGCCGAAATCAGTAAAAAGTATTTCATCGAATGCGTTTGGATATTGTGTTTACTTATCTGATGTTTACTTTGCCGGTACCCAACAACAAAAGAACAATATTAATATAAATAACAGCGGCAATGGTAATGCTGAGTTGTTATATGCGACATGGCATTATAATTATTCGCCGCAGTGCGAGCATAATGAAACCGAAATAGTTAATGTAAAATCTGCGACTTGCACAGAAGGCGGATATACAGGCGATACAGAGTGTTCGTATTGCGGCAGCTTGATATCTGAAGGTGCAATTATTCCGGCTATCGGTCATGATTATACGGCCGTTGTTACTAACCCCACATGCACAAAACAGGGATATACAACATATACATGCTCTCGTTGTAAACATAGTTATGTCGATGATTACACCGAGGCTCTTGGTCATAGCCCCGGAGCGCCTGTGAAAAGAAATATTATTGCGGCTACCTGCACATTCGGCGGCACTTATGATGAGGTAGTATATTGCACAGTATGCGGTGTTGAGATTTCAAGGACAAGAAAGACGACCTACAGTATAGGCCATGATTATACAGGCATTATAACAAAACCGACCTGTGCAAAGGGTGGTTTTACCACATATATTTGCCATAGATGTGGAGACAGTTATATTTCAGATTTTACCCCGGCTCTCGGGCATACTGAGAGCGATTGGATAACAGACAAAAAGGCTCAGATTGGTGTTACCGGGTCAAAGCATAAAGAATGCACTATATGCGGCGAGTTGATTGAAAGCGCAACAATACCTGCAATTAACACTAACGCACCGACAATAGAGGTGGAACACAAAAAGGTTTGCGCCGGCAAGACGGTTGAGGTAAATATAAAACTTAAAAACAACCCGGGCATTGCGAGTGCAAAAATAATGGTTTACTTCCCAAGTGACCTGTTGCTTAACAAGGTGACTTTTGGCTATATTGGAGGACAGGCAACCACATCATCTCTTGATAGTCCTGTAACGCTCAACTGGTTTAACGAACTTGGGAATATGAATACAGCCGATACTATATATGCAACTCTAACCTTTACGGCAAATGAGAACGCCAAGCTTGGCATGAAGAATATAACGGTTGAGTATGACCCGAATGATATTATAGATATAAATGAACAAAGCATAGATTTCGCAGTTATAGACGGAGGTATTGAGGTTGTAAAATATATCCCTGGCGATATTAACTCAGACGGAGCGGTTAATAACAAAGACATTGTAAGATTATTTAAATATCTATCCGGATGGGATGTTGCCGTAAATGAGGCAGCACTTGATATAAACGGTGACGGAGAAATAAACAACAAAGACCTCTTAAGACTATTCAAGTATCTATCGGGTTGGAATGTTCAAGTGTTTTAAAAAACAGGTGGGGCGATGTAAAAATCGTCCCTTTTTATTTTCTTAACATTTGCTCTTGAAGTTATATTCATTTAATACTATAATGGGTTTATGATATTTTTGGAGGACTTGCAAATGCTTAAGAAAGTTTTAGCCTTAATTTTATGTTTAACAGTGATTTTTTCTCTCGCCGGATGCGCTTTTTCGAAAAACATGGGCAATGTTGATGCCGATTCTAAAACTTCGGTTTTGGAAGAAAAGGAAAAAGAAGAGAGTTTAATAAACCCGCTTACGGGAATAAAAGATTTAACAAAGGAAAATCAAAACAACCGCCCCGTTGCCGTTATGGTTAACAACATTACTCAGGCGCAGGCAGTACAAACCGGTCTTAACTTTGCTGATATTATTTACGAAACCGAAGTTGAGGGCGGTGTAACACGCCTTATGGCTGTTTTCAAAAACTTTGAAAACGCAAAGCAAATCGGCTCTGTGCGTTCAGCCCGTTATCCTTATGTTGATTTAGCGCTTGGCCACGATGCTATATATGTTCACTGCGGTCAGGACCCAACATACTGTGCTCCACACCTTAAGGATATTGACGATATGAGCGTTGATACCAATTCTACGGGTGCTAAGCGCATCAAAAACGGTCTTGCAAGCGAGCATACATTATATATTTTCGGCAACGAAATGTGGCCTGCTCTTGCTTCAAAGTTCAGAAGTACAACTGAAAATGTTTTATGGCAAAACTTTGCAAAAGAAGACGAAAAAGTAACACTTTCAGGCGGTGCGGCGGACAGAGTAGAGATACCCTTCCCAATACTTAAAACAGTATTCGAGTATGATGACGGCACCGGTCTATACACAAGATACTCAAGAGGAAACATACTTAAAGATTATGTTACCGGAGAGTCAGTAAAGGTTAAGAACATATTTATTCTTTTAACCTCAATAACAGATTATCCGGACGGCAAGCATCGCCGTGTAGCACTCGAAAGCGGAAACGGTTACTATATTACAAACGGTACATATATGCCTATAAAATGGAAAAAAGGCGACTCTAAAGCATCATTTAAGTTTACAGACGAAAACGGCACAGAAATAAAGGTAAGCGCCGGAAAATCTTGGGTTTGCATACCAAACTCTTCAACCTGCAAACCTGTTATGGAATCAAGCCAGCCTACCCAGGCAAACTAACAATTAAGCGGTGATAAAAGTGATTGATACAAGTATTAGAAAACTCGTATGC
Source organism: Clostridia bacterium (assembly GCA_017529165.1). Next base: position 2,086 of record JAFXNY010000133.1, on the reverse strand, counting down.
TACGGGCTCCAAAAAGGTCTCTTTGGCAAGAGAGACGAAGTATATGTAACTAATTGTTTGCTTGACGCTTTGGGCCTTGACCACATATCGTGCTGTGAAGATTTCAGAAGTGTTAGTCTTAAAGAAACACTGGATGAAATCTTAGATTATGCCATACAAAATAAAATAATTGAAGACGGCATAACATCGAGAGATTTATTTGATACCAAGCTTATGGGTCTTATGATACCGAGGCCAAGCGAAGTTACTGATAGATTTTACCGCAAGTATGAAAAATCGCCGCTTGAAGCCACAAATTATTATTACAATTTAAGCTGTGACAGCAATTACATACGCCGTGACAGAGTGAAAAAAGACCTTAAATGGAAAGCAGAAACCGAGTACGGCAAGCTTGATATTACAATAAACCTTTCAAAGCCGGAAAAAGACCCTAAAGCTATTGCGGCGGCAAAAGCGGCACCGCAATCAGGGTACCCTAAATGCTTACTTTGCAAAGAATGTGAGGGTTATGCCGGGCATATCAACTTCCCTGCCCGCCAAAATCACCGCATAATACCGGTTAGAATTAACAATAGCGATTGGTTTTTCCAATACTCACCGTATGTTTACTATAACGAGCATTGTATCGTATTTAACGGGCAACATTCGCCAATGGCAATAAACCGTGATACATTCATAAAGCTATTTGATTTTGTAAAGCTTTTTCCGCACTATTTTGTAGGTTCAAATGCTGACCTGCCGATTGTGGGCGGCTCAATACTCTCGCATGACCATTTTCAAGGCGGTCACTACACATTCCCGATGGAAAAAGCAGGCATAAAACGGGAGGTTTCATTTGAGGGATTTGGCGACATAAAAGCCGGTATTGTAAACTGGCCAATGTCGGTAATACGCCTATCCGGCAAAGATACTGACAGGATAGTAGAGCTTGCCGATAAAATCTTAAATAGCTGGCGTAAATATACTGATGAGGGTGCTTTCATTTTTGCCGAAACAAATGGCGAACCGCACAACACAATAACGCCTATAGCACGCAAGCGAGGCGATAATTTTGAGCTTGATTTGGTGCTTAGAAACAACATAACTACTGATGAACATCCGCTTGGCGTTTTTCATCCGCACGCCGAACTCCACCATATTAAAAAAGAGAATATCGGTCTTATCGAGGTTATGGGTTTAGCAGTTTTACCGGCTCGTCTTAAAGACGAAATGACAAAACTTCAAGAAGCGCTGATAAACGGCAGAGATATAAGAGAAGACGCAGTACTAAACAAACACGCAGACTGGGCGGATAAGCTTAAGCAAAAATACACATTTACCGGTGAAAACGCAGAAGAAATACTAAAAAAAGAAATAGGTATTGTTTTCTCCGAGGTTTTATCCGATGCCGGAGTTTTCAAGAAAACAGACTCAGGCAATGCGGCATTCTTACGCTTTATTAGTAGGGTAAAATAGTTATGTTTCTTAATGTTTGTTCACAGGTGGGCGTATTACTTATTTTAATACTGCTCGGCTTTATATTAAGCAAACTGAATATAGTAAACGAGGCCGGTGCCAAAGTTTTGACCGACCTCGTTTTATATGCAGCAACCCCTGCCGTTATCTTAATATCTTTTATCAGGCCGTTTGAAAAAAGTGCCGCTAAGGGACTGCTTTTAAGCTTTATAGCGTCAATACTCGCACATGCACTTTTTATTATTTTAAGTCTCGTTATAATCAAAAATAAGGATATAAAGCGTGAAAAAGTTCTGCGTTTTGCCGCAATTTTCGGAAACTGTGGATATATGGCATTGCCGCTCGAACAAGCCCTGCTCGGAAACGAAGGTGTGTTTTACGGTTCAATCGTTGTTGCGGTTTTCAATATCTTTGTTTGGAGCTTCGGCGTATATCTTATGAGTGGGGACAAAAAGTATGTAAAGCCAAAATCTTTGGCCTTAAGCCCGAGTATCATTGCAATAATTATCGGAATAATCATTTTTGTTTTTTCGATTCCCGTGCCACAGATTATTAAAAATCCGATTGAGTTTATGGCAGGGCTTAACACGCCGCTTCCTATGATAATAATAGGATACCAACTTTATAAAAG
>JAFXNY010000014.1 GCA_017529165.1 Clostridia bacterium | reverse complement strand
CCGTAACGGTTTCTACAATTATAAGAGCAGTAAAATCAAGCAATAAAGCGGATGTTTCGGGCACGGTAGTTTCATCAAATAATAGTACAAGCACTATAGAGAACACCGGCAAGACAATTACCGCTACGGTTATTAACACCGGCGATATTATCCTGCACGACCGTATTTTTAAGGATGCCTTACTTTCTGACGGCACCTATGACTTTTCAGATTTTTTCAAGATGGCGGATAAGCGTTTAAAGGCGGCAGACTATGTTGTTGCCAACCTTGAAGTAACTCTCGGCGGAACCGAGGCCGGCGCATATTCCGGATTCCCTGCCTTTAATTCGCCGGACAGTTTGCTTGACCCTATTAAAGCCGCCGATATAAACCTGCTTCTTACCGCCAATAATCACAGCTATGATACAAGGCTTTTAGGTCTTAAAAGAACGGTGCAAAAGGTTAAGGAATACGGTTTTGATTTTATAGGCACAAAAGAGACCGAGAATGACCCTACATATATTATAAAGGATATCGGCGGTATTAAAATAGGTATTACCTGCTTTACATATGAAACCAAAAGTGCTGATGACGGCAGAAAAACCCTTAACGGAAATGTTTTAGCTACCGAAGCACAAAATCTTATAAACTCTTTCGATTATGATGAAATCGATAAGTTTTATAAAACAGCACAAAACATTGTTGACAGTATGAGAAATGACGGTGCAGATGCTTTAGTCTTTTATATGCACTGGGGTGAAGAATATCAGCGCACGCCTAATACCTGGCAAAAGAGCATTGCTCAAAAGCTTTGTAATATGGGTGTTGATGTAATAGTAGGCGGACATCCGCATGTTTTACAGCCGGTATCTTTATTACACGCAGAGGGCAGCTCTAAACTTACGGTATGTGCTTATTCACTCGGCAATGCAATATCAAATCAACGCCGTGAACTTCTTAAAACACTCTGCCCTACCGGACACAGTGAGGACGGTGCATTATTCAGTTACACATTCACAAAAACGCCCGATGGCGTTACAACGCTCACCGCAGTAGATTTAGTGCCTACTTGGGTCGATAAGTTTACGGTAAACGGTAAATACAGATACACCATGTATCCTATTGATAATGCCGAGACGGTAAACAGTTATGGGCTCAGTAGTGCTACCGTTTCAAAGCTTTCTGAATCGTACGCACGCTCAAAAGCAATCGTAGCAGACGGACTTACCGAGTGCCAAAAAGCACTTGGTTGTGAAATAAGGTTTAAAGACTGATGCACCGTGAAATTAATAATGCATACTAAAACAATAAACCCGACTTTTTTGTCGGGTTATATTATTGCAAAAAGTGTATTTTTATAGTATTTTTATGGTCGTGGTAGAGGCAAAAGAAATGCAGGATCTGCACCCGGGTTTGGGCAGGCCCTGCCTTTGGAGCGGACAATGGGAGTCGAACCCACCTTACAAGCTTGGGAAGCTAGTGTTCTACCGATAAACTATGTCCGCAAACTGAACAATGCATATTATATCACCAATTAGCTTTATAGTCAAGTTCAAATATGGGCAAAACCAACCCCCCTCTTTCGAGGGGGGTTGGTTTAGAAAACATCTGATTAAATGTTGTTTCTTTTTTTGCGATAGGTTACTCCAGCCAGAACGCTGATGCCCATAACTGCTAAAAGTGCAGCCATAAGGAATATAACATCAATATCGTTGCCTTTAGGACTCTTCTGAACATTTGCAAGTACATAGGTACTGAAGTGCTCAAGTTCTGTAGTAACCTTTACCTTGCCGCTAGGCTGAACATTAACACCGTCTTTAATGGCTGTGAAATCAAATACAACCATCTTTGTTTCAACAACAACACCGTCAAGTGCTTTTTTTGCAGTTTCAAGTTGTGTGCCCGTTTCAACGGTCTTTGCAACAACTATAGTGCCGCCCTCAAAATTATCAGCCTTAGTAAATGTTACAGTCTTAGGCGCATCGTAAACAACTTCCTTGTTTGGAAGCTTTTCGATAATCTTAGTCTTGCCGCTCTTATATCCGCAAGCCTTACATACTTCTTCCTCTAAGCCCTCTTTGGTAGTAGTAGGCTCTGCTGTTCTTAAATACTCAAAAGTGTGACTCTCCGACTCAGCCTCTAAAGAGTGGCAACGAGTGCACTCTTTCCAGTGTGACTTCTCATCGCTCTTCCACTGATAATCATGGCCGAGGGCACTGCCGTCAAATGTTTCGGTTGTGCTTGCAAGACCGCAGCGTGAACAGCTCTTATAATATACTGCGGCGTGTGTGCAGTCTGCGGCACTCTTCAGATATTTAGCGTCTGTATTATTTACAAGACTATGTCCAAGCGGACTGCCACTCTCAAAAGTTTCATCTGATTTATCTCCACAAACCGAGCAGCTCTTATAATATACTGCGGCATGAGTGCAGTCTGCAACGCTCTTTAGATATTTAGCATCTGTATTATTTACAATACTATGGCCAAGCGGACTGCCACTCTCAAAAGTTTCATCTGATTTATCTCCACAAACCGAGCAGCTCTTATAATATACTGCGGCATGAGTGCAGTCTGCAACGCT
>JAFXNY010000132.1 GCA_017529165.1 Clostridia bacterium | reverse complement strand
GGAAAAACTTAAAGAAAGTAGTGAAATGCTTAAATACTGTGTTTTCTTTAATACCTGCCTGCTCGTTATACCGCCTGTCAAGCTTCCTTTTAATAGCCAGCTTATTAAGCGAGCTTTGGTCGGGCATAAACATTTTCTTATCTCTGCACATAATACGGCAATTTAAAAAAAGTCCGCTCGAGCGTATATTTTTCATATTCATAAGCAAAACGCCGGAATTAAGATAGTTATGTCTAAACACATTGCCAAAAAACCACTTGCCGTACCTATCAGGCACGCCTGCAATTTCGATAGCCGATATATCGGTATCGTAAAAGGACTTAAAGCTCTTTCTGCACAACACATCAGTATCAAGGTATAAAATCTTATCGGGAATATCGGGTATTAAATCGGCGAACAGACGAAGCATACATGCAGGAGTAAAGCGGGTGGACATATTAGCCGTGGGCAAATATGATGAGAAAAGACTGCTTATATCAATAACAGTTGCCGTGTTTTCGGTATTTCCGTCTTTTATTACAGTTTTCAGAGTATCCGTAAGCTCTTGCGGAATACCGCCAATTTTACCATCTATATTAGCAGTAATAACAAAAAAGTTTATGGGCGATTTTTCATGCCGGCATATAGCTCTTACACAAAATATTATACCTGTTACGGCATTTTTATCGCCGCAAAACATAATGTTCAAGCTCTCATCTCCTTTTGGAAGAATTATACAATATGTACCGTAAAATAATCAAACTACCAAAAAGAGAGCGACTCTCCGATTCAGAGAGTCGCCATCAATGTTCATCTTGAATATGTCTTCGTCATCCTTTTTATGCGGTTTGCAAGAGCCTTACTTATAGCTCCTTTACTCATCCGCCAGCGCCAGTTGCCAACGGCTGTGCCCGGGGTGTTTATGCGCGCCGCACTTTCAAGTGAGAGCCAATCTTGCATTTGTACTATAAATAGGTTTGCATTTGACCGCATACCCGCTCTTATAACACTATCCGCAAAATCTTCACCGGAAGAGAGATATTCCTTTGCAAACTTTATTTCTTTTTTATTGCCCGATTTATACCAGCCGGTCAATGTATCGTTATCGTGCGTGCCTATATAACAAACACAGTTTTTATCATATTTATGCGGCAGATATGCACCCTCCGTGTCTTCTGGGTTAAACGCAAACTCTAATACCTTCATACCTGGCAGACCTGAATCAGCAAGCAGTTTTCGAACACCCGGCGTGAGTATTCCTAAATCTTCGGCTATAAACTCGGTGGTATTAAACCATGAGGTTATTGTATTTACAAACTCTATCCCGGGTCCCTTTACCCAACGCCCCTGCTTTGCGGTTTTAGCGTTTGCAGGCACCTCCCAAAAGCTTTCAAGCCCTCTGAAATGGTCTATTCGTATCACATCATAAGTGCGTGCGGCGGCGCCTATTCTTCTTATCCAAAAGCCGTAACCGTCACGCTTTAAGCTTTGCCAGTCGTAAATGGGGTTGCCCCAGAGCTGACCGTCATCCGAAAATGCATCGGGCGGAACGCCTGCCACGCATTTAGGGCTGCCGTCCTCATGTAGTTTGAAAAACTTTGTATTGCTCCAAACATCAGCCGAATCGTAAGAGACATAAATCGGCATATCGCCTATAATCTTTATCCCGTTTTCGTGAGCATAATTTCTCAAATTATTCCACTGTTTATAGAACAAATACTGAATATAGATTATTTCTTCAATTTCATTTTTAAGGATGTTTTTATATTCTTCAAGTGCCGTAGCCTCTCTGTTCCTTACATCCAGAGACCACTCATACCACGGCTTCATATCGAAATGCTCTTTTAAGGCACTGTAAAGCGCATAATCATATATCCAGTCACTGTTTTCTTCCACAAATCTGTGTGCTTCTTCTGCATTACTCTCAAGCCCTGCTCTTGCGGCTTTTTTAAGAATGTTAAATCGTGTGTTATAAAGGTTTTCATAATCTATATCACATACTTCGCATTTAATATTCTTTAGGTCTTTAGTGCTTAAAAGACCGTCTGATACGAGAATATCAAGGTCGATAAAATACGGATTTCCTGCAAAGCTCGAAAGGCACTGATAGGGTGAATCGCCGTAGCTTGTAGGTCCTATCGGCAGTATCTGCCAATAACTTTGTCCTGCATTTTTAAGAAAATCTATAAAGGAATACGCCTCTTTACCGAGTGTTCCTATTCCGTAATTTGACGGCAAGGAAAAGATAGGCATAAGTATTCCGCTTGAACGACTGAACATTTAAGGTCTCCTTTAGTTTAATAAAGAAATTATACACCGGCCCTAATCTTTTGGCAACATAATTTTCTTGACAAAATGAAAAAAACACCCCATAATCTATACGGAGGCTGATTATATGAAATACACATATGAAACACAATCTGTCTGCTCAAAGGCGATTGAGTTTGAGCTTGACGGAAATATTGTAAAAAATATTAAGTTTTACGGCGGTTGCAACGGAAACCTTAAAGCAATATCAAAGCTTTTAGAAGGGCAAACAGTCGAGTACATAGAAGAAAAGCTTAAAGGAAATCTTTGCGGTATAAAAGGTACTTCCTGTGCCGACCAATTAGCTATAGCCGTAAGGCAGGCATACGATAATCAAAAATAACCATATAGATTAAATCGGCAGGTGTAATACCTGCCGATTTTTTCGTTTACTTGAGTCTGCCAAGCTCTAAACTTCGTTTATATGAAGCTTTTACCGCATCGGCAAATGCCGCTCTGACACTTCGGTTTTCTAGCACATTAACGCCCTCTATTGTACTGCCTGCCGGACTGCATACTGCGTCCTTTAGCTTTTCGAGGTGTTCTCCACTATCTATTGCCAACTGTGCGGCGCCGAGCACGGTCATTTCAGCATATTTTGTTGCCGTTTGCCTATCAATTCCACAAGCGACTGCGCCATCCGCCAAAGACTGCATCGCAATATATGCGAATGCCGGACCGCAACCTGTAAGCGCCCCTGCGGCATCTATTTTAGACTCGGCTATTTCATCACAAAAACCGGCGGCAGAAAAGAGGGAAAAGAACTCTGCTTTCTGGGTTTCATTCACATCGCTGAATGCAGAAAGTATAACACCCTTGCCTACAGATACAGGAGTGTTAGGCATAAGCCTTATTACAGGAAAATCAATACCTACAGCCTGCTTAATTGAATCAATACTTACGCCGGCGGCGATAGTAATTAAAACAAAGTTATCTTTGTTATCTTTTCTGTTTTTAAGTACCGGTGCTATCTCGGCAATTACGCTGAAAATAACCTGCGGTTTAACCGCTAAAACAATATACTCGCAGTTTTCGGCGACCTTCAGATTAGTACCAACTATACCGCCGATTTCGCTTGCCAATGCTTTTGCCGTGCTCTCGGGCACATTCGAAAGCATTATATCCTTTTCTGTTTTGCTTACGGCACGGGCAAGGGCACCACCCATAACTCCTGTACCGATAAAGCCTATCTTTGTACTCATAATTCTACCTTACCTGTCCGTTTCCGTTTATTATATATTTATAGCTTGTAAGCTCGCTAAGTCCCATAGGTCCTCTTGCATGCAGTTTTTGAGTGGAAATACCCATTTCGCACCCGAGCCCGAACTCTCCGCCATCGGTAAACCTTGTTGAAGCATTTACATAAACGGCGGCGCTATCCACACTCATACAAAACCTATTGGCAACCTCACTGTTATTAGTGATTACCGCTTCGCTGTGGTGGGTTGAATGTAAAGAGATATGCTCTATAGCCCCATCTACACCGCCCACAATTTTTACAGCCATAATATAATCTAAAAACTCGGTATCAAAGTCTGTATCACTCGCTTTAGTACCGTTTATTATTTTTTGCGCCTCACTGTCAAGCCGTAGCTCTACCGGTATTTTACCGCCCGATTTTCTATCTTCGGTAAGCCTCTTGCTTAAAAGCGGTAAAAACTCATTTGCTATATCTTTATCTACAAGGCACACCTCTGCCGCATTGCAAACTGACGGGCGTGAGGTCTTTGCATTTTCTATAATATCAAGCGCCACATTAAAATCAGCCGTTTTTTCAACATATATATGGCATATACCCGTGCCGGTCTCAATGCAGGGAACTATTGAGTTTTCCACACACGCCTTTATAAGACCTGCACCGCCGCGCGGTATCAGGGCGTCAACAAGCCCTTTAGCTCTCATTAAAATTGTGGCAGATTCCCTTGAAGGATCCGGCACGATATTTATAAAGTTTTCGTTTATGCCGGCTTCTTTAAGCCCTAAGCGCATAGCGGAAACTATTTTTTGGGCAGTACGGTAACTGTCCTTACCAGGCTTTAAGACGCATACATTTGATGACTTGAAACAAAGCACCGCCGCATCGCTTGTTACATTAGGTCTGCTTTCATAAATAACCGCCAAAACGCCTATCGGGCAAGATACTTTTTTTATCTTTAGTCCGTTAGGTCTGCTAGTCTCTGTAAGCACTTTACCTACAGGGTCCGGCAGGTTTGCCACTTGACGCATACCGTCAGTCATAGACTTAATGCGGTCTTTATCAAGCTTTAATCTGTCAAGCATAGCCTCTGACAGTTTACCTTTTGCATCGCTTAAATCTTTATTGTTTTCTGCTATTATTTCATCTGCCGCTTGCTCGATTTTTTGCGCCATAAGCTCAATGGCTCTGTCCTTTTGCTCATAACTTAAAAAAATAGCCTCTGAAGCACATTTTTTAGCTGTTATCAGTACATCTTGCGTAGTCATATTACTTTTCCTTTTTCAAAAACCTTGTGCCTACTTTTTTGCCCTCAACTATATCGTATATTAGCTGTGGGTTGGCACCGTTTGTAATAACCATATCTATTCCGGCGTTAGTTACGAGCTTTGCCGCCTGAAGCTTGGTGTGCATACCGCCTGTTCCGAGCACCGATACGCTCCCCTCGCCTAAAGAAAGCACATCCTCTACATTTTCTACAACCGATATAAGCTCTGCATTTTTACATTTATGCGGATCGGCAGTATAAAGCCCCTCAATATCCGAAACGAGTATTAGCAAATCAGCCTTTGCATCTATCGCAACAAGGGCGGAAAGCGTATCGTTATCGCCTATTGAAAGCTCTGCTGTTGAGACGGTATCGTTTTCGTTTACTATCGGAAGCACTTCGAGCTCTAACAGCCTTGCTAATGTGTTTGCTAAATTGTTATGCTTTTCACCGTCTTCAAAATCGTTGGCGGTTATTAGCATTTGAGCTACAGTATGATGATATTCGCCGAAATACTTATCATACATATACATAAGCTCGCACTGGCCTATTGCCGCCGCCGCCTGCTTTGTGGGTATATCCTCCGGCTTGCCGATAAGCCCTAACTTTCCGGCGCCCATACCTATAGCACCGGAGGACACGAGAATAATCTCAACACCCGAGTTTTTTAGGTTTGATATAACCTTAGTTAGTTCTTCAAACGCCCTGATATTAAGCTTGCCCGTTTTATGCGCAAGCGTTGAAGTGCCTATTTTTATTACAACTCGCATAATCTACTCCTGAAAAATAATTACAAATATAATACTACAATATTTAATTTTAGTCAATTACAAACATCAAGAATGTTAATTTCAATTATTTTTTTGATTTTCGCATATTTCGACAAATATTGACAGACTATATATTGTACTATATATGCGAAAGGAGAATTATTATGAAATACAATCAAATTATTAAGCAATTGGCGAAAAAGAACAAGATTTCAAAAAAAGAAGTCGATTTGCAAATGAGATCTGCGCTCAAAAACTCGGGCATAAATGTTTCACCGGAAGTTGTTATCCAGATCGCTGTTGAACAAATAAAAAAGACTATTTATAATAATTAGTATAATTTATAGTCTATACGCCTCCGATAATATCTGTATGCTGATTTTATCGGGGGTGTTTTCTATGAATATTACACAGGCAACAAAAGAGAGAATTGAAGAATTGGCTAATAAGAAAGGTATAAACTTTTGCAGATTGGCAACTGTTTCCGGAATACCTTATACTACGATAAAATCAATTATTTACAACCAAAGCAATAACCCCGGAATTGCAACAATTAAAAAGATTTGTGACGGTCTCGAAATCTCAATAACAGATTTTTTTGATACCGAAACTTTCAAAAATCTCGAACAGGAGATAAAATAAATACCATACTATTAAAACTGCGGAGAGGGATATTACCTTCTCCGCATATTTTTTAATCCTTTACTGATTAAGAAATCTTGATAAAAAGCTTTTGGTTTCTTCGCGTTTCGGGTCACCGAACACCTCTGCCGGCGTTCCCTGCTCACAGATAAACCCATCACTCATAAATATCACTCTGTCGCTGACATCCCGTGCAAACGCCATTTCGTGGGTAACTACAATCATAGTCATACCCGACTCACTAAGCCTTTTCATAACCGAAAGCACTTCACCGACCATTTCAGGGTCAAGTGCACTCGTAGGCTCATCAAATAGTATTACTTCGGGGTCCATTGCAAGCGCTCTTGCTATGGCTACACGCTGTTTTTGCCCTCCTGAAAGCTGGCGTGGTTTAGCGTTTATGTAGGGCGTCATTCCGACCTTTTCGAGATATTCCATAGCCTTGCTTTCGGCAGTTTTTTTGTCCCGCCCGAGTACAGTAGTCTGCCCTATCATACAGTTTTGAAGGGCATTCAGGTTATCAAAAAGGTTAAAGGACTGGAACACCATTCCCACACTTGCACGGTATTTTGAAATATCAAGCTCTGTTTGAATATTCTTGCCGTGAAAGAGTATCTCTCCGCCCGTTGGGGTTTCGAGCAGGTTTACACAACGAAGCATTGTGCTTTTACCCGAGCCCGAGGAGCCTATAACACTTACCGTTTCCCCTTTTGATATCGAAAAATCAATATCCTTTAGTACATCATTTTCACCAAAAGACTTTTTAAGATGTCTTATTTCTATTACGCTCTCAGACATTTGCGGTCTCCTCCTCTTTTATATGGATTTCGGCGGTAGAGTCGCTTTGAGAACCGAAAACGGTATAGTTTGCTTTGCCCTCTATTTTCTTTTCAATAAGCCTTAAAATGCGGGTTATTGTAAAGGTTAAGCAGAAATAAATAGCACACGCAATAAGGTAGCTTGCAAATATTTTATAGCTGTTTTTAGCAGCAGAAGCGGCATAGAAGTAAAGCTCGGTAACACCTATTACATTGAGCACCGAAGTATCCTTTATATTTACGACAAACTCGTTTGATACACTCGGTAAAATATTACGCATAACCTGCGGAATTATGATATGTATCATAGTAGAGAAATGCGACATACCTATGCTCATTGCACCCTCGAACTGTCCTTTGTCAATCGATATAATACCGCCTCTGACAATCTCTGTTATATATGCGCCTGTATTGATAGATACTATCGCAATACCGGCAGGAATCAGCGGCAGAGAAGCTCCGCCGTTCATATAGGCATAACCCCAGTAAATAATCATCGCTTGAACCATCATAGGTGTTCCTCTGAACACCTCAACATAGGCGCTGATTATAAAGTTTACCACCTTCATAACGCCCTGTAAAAGAGCGCTTTTAGCTTCCGGCATTGTGCGGATAACACCGTTAAAAAGACCGATAACCAGACCGATTAGAGTACCGATTATAGATATTAAAACCGTGTTACCTATACCGCTTAAAATCTGTGTTCCGTACTTAGACCAAACTATAGCAATATCCGAAAAAAGTGACATTTATTAAAACCTCTTGATTATTCCTCGGCAGGTGCGATTTCAACCATTTTTTTCATAAGGTCACTGCGTGCCGGAGCCGAAATGGCGTCTATAGCAGCCGAAACCTTTTCATTAAGAGACGAACCCTTGCGAAGACCTACGGCAATAGCAGTATCGCTCTCTGCACACTTAAAGCCTGTATCGTTGTTTACAAGAGGCGCAAATGTAAGCTCGCTGTTGTTTCCGCAAACCTGGAAAGCGGTGGGCTCTTCGGCAATGTAACCGTCAATAGTGCCGGCAGTAACTGCGGTATAAAGCATTGTAAAGTCTTTCATAACGGCAGTCTGCACATTCTCAATCTGCTTGGCGGCTTCTGCATGGAAAGTGCCGTCCTGAGCGTTGATTTTAGCGCCCTTGAAATCAGCAAGGGTTTTAGCGTTCGCATATTGGCTATCAGCCTTTGTTATAATTACAAGGTTTGAAATATAATAATTAGAAGAGAAATCTATGGTTTCTTTTCTCTCATCAGTCGGGCTCATACCTGCTATGATACAATCGAGCTTGCCTGACTCAACAGCAGGGATAAGCGCATCCCATTCATAAGCATAGATTTCTAAATCTACACCGATTTCTTTCGCAATGTTCTTTGCAATCTGAACATCGTAACCGTTGGCATAGCCTTCTGCATTGGCAATTTTTACAGCACCTTCGCTGTCGTCACCTTGAGTCCAGTTAAACGGTGCATAAGCGCATTCCATACCTACTTTAAGCACGCCGGCAGACTTAACATTATCGAGGTCTTTCTCGGCACTTACCGAGCTTCCGCAGGCGGCAAGGCACAAAACAAGTGCCAAAACGGCAATAAGAGCAATAATTTTTTTCATTTTCATCAATCTCCTTTTCTAAATAAAAACGCCTGTGACACGAAAGCATCACAGGTGTTAGTTTTTTCCATGCGATAGCTCTCCGCAAAATGCGACAGTCCGGCAAGTATTCCCTGACGACCCAGAAATACAAGTTTAAGGCAACCCTGTATTTCTTCGGCGGTGTTTCCTTTTGCGCAAACTCATTTGCCTTAAAGCGCCTGCGCTACTAATAAACCCCGCACCTCTATCAAAAGCGATTTTTAATTTGAGAACATTATTACACACTTGTTTCATTTTGTCAACGGTTTAGCTAATTTTTTCTTTTTTAAATAAAAAGAGTAAACTTTATCATTAAAAATTATCGAATATGACTATATTTCAGCCACTTTTTTCGGCTAAAGCACTTGCGTAATATATATTATTATGATATAATGTGTAAAATTATTACATCCAAACCTTATCTGCACTCGTCACACAATATGCCATCTTAAAAGGTGTAAACTTATGAAGATTTTATTTGTATGCCAATACTATAAACCCGAACCGTTCAGGCACCCTGACATTTGCGAAGAACTGGTGCGTCAAGGTAATGAGGTTTTGGTGGTAACAGGCACTCCTAATTACCCAATGGGCGAAACATATGCCGATTATGAGCACGGCAAAAGAAAAGACGAAGTTGTAAACGGTGTCCGAGTGCACAGATGCTATACCGTACCAAGAAAAAATAACCCTGTTTTCAGAGTTCTTAATTACCTTAGCTTTGTTTTTTTCTCAACTCGTTATGTAAAACACATTAAAGAAAACTTTGACATTGTCTTTGTTCACCAGCTCTCACCCGTAATTATGGCAAAGGCAGGCATTAAGTACAAACACAAAAACAATATTCCGTTAGTGCTGTACTGTCTGGACCTTTGGCCAGAAAGTGCAGTTATGGGTGGAATGAAAAAAGGCAGTTTAATATATCGTTTTCTCCACCGCATTTCAGAGCGTATATATAAATCGGCAGATAAGATTTTGATTTCGAGCGAATCTTTTTCGGGATACTTTCAAAACGAGTTTAGAATATGCAACACATTGTATTTGCCACAATACGCCGACGATATCTTTACTCCGGAAAATTGCAAGAAAGCACCGGACGAAAACATAGACCTTATGTTTGCCGGAAATATCGGCACGGCACAGGATGTTGATACCATAATAAATGCCGCTCGCCTGCTTTCAGATATTAAAAATCTCAAAGTACATATTGTGGGTGACGGCTCCCAGCTCGGCAGACTTAAAAAAGCGGCTTCAGATTTACCGCAAGTAATATTCCACGGCAGACAACCGCTTGAAAAAATGCCCGAATATTACGCCATGGCTGACGCAATGCTTATCACCTTAAGAAGCGGCGAACTAAACGCCACCCTACCCGGAAAGGTACAAACATGCCTTGCCGCAGGTAAACCGATAATAGCCGCAGCAGACGGGGAAACCGCAAATGCCATAAATACAGCAAGTTGCGGATACTGCTCGCCGGCAGGGGATGCTTCAGCACTCGCAGATAGCATAAGAAAGTATATCGAGAATGATAAAGCAGGGTTTTCAAAGAATGCCCGTACATATTATGATAAATTGTTTGGCAAGCAAGCTTTTGTAGAGAGACTTGAAAAAATATTGGAGGATTTGATTTGCAATCAGAACCGTTAGTGTCAATAATAATGCCGATATACAAGGTTGAAAAATACATTGAAAAATCTGTAAAATCGGTAATTGAACAATCATACAAAAACATCGAGTTAATACTGGTGGATGACGGCTCGCCGGACAAATCTGCAGACATTGCCGAGAGCGTGCTAAAAGAAAACTCATATCCATATAAACTTATAAGGCAAGAAAATAAAGGCCTTGGCGAAGCACGAAATACAGGCGTTCAAAACTCGGGTGGCGAGTGGATTCTCTTTTTGGACTCGGATGATATAATCATCAAAGATACTGTTGAACATTTAGTAAAAGCAATAGGCGAGAATGCAGATTTAGTGTTTTCAAGATACAATATGATAACTTCACAGGAAGATATTAATGAAAATATATCGATTGGAAAATGCACATATTTAGCTCCGAAAGAGATTCAAAACGGTTTTTTATTAAGGAATTATGTTATACTGGCGGCAGGAACGCTCTTTAGACGCAAATTGTTTTTTGAGGAAAATATTTTCTTTGGAAAAATGCCTTGGTCGGAGGATCAGCATTTTATATGGCGTCTTCTTGCGGTAGTAAACGGCGCAGTATTTTTAGACGAGCCTTTATACCAATATCTTAAACGACCCGGCTCAATTATGACTTCATCAAGTATTAATAATGTTATAAACAGTTACCCTGCAATATGTGATTTACCTCGGCTATATAACAATAATTTATTAGTAAAAAACTTCTTGGTTTCCCGTTGGGTTTTAGGCACAATAAGCTCAACTTCCAAAATATCCGACTATAAAAATTGGGGTTTGCTTTACGAAAGCATAAGCGGACAAGAGCATATGAAAACACTTCTGCGGTTTCCGTCAATAAAAACTAAAGCTCGGGCAATCGCCTGCCTCATATCAAAAAGGGCATACTATGCTCTTTTCTCAAAAAGGGGAAGTATATGAAAATTAAAAGGGTTTTTTGGGGATTGTTACAAAAAACAAATCAACTGATTTTGAAACTAAAAAACGGGAACATATATGTATGCATGTTTCATGGTGTTTATTCGGATTTGGATGAAAAAACAAATTTGGACATCCAAAAAGAAAGCTTTTCTTACTTTATTGATTCCCTTATTAATGAAAATGTAAGTTTTATATCGGCTAATGAAATATTGAAATCAAATAAAAGCAAAAAAAACTTTATTTTCACATTCGACGATGTTTATGAAAATGTGGTATTGAATGCCATACCAATTTTGAATCGGTACAATATACCGTTCACTCTTTTTATTTCCGAAAAACTCGTTGACGAAAAGGGCTATATAACCTCAAAACAGATTAATGAACTAAAAAACAATCCTCTTTGTACAATAGGTTATCATACAAAGAATCATTTAATGATGAGGGAATTGTCGAACAACGAAATAATAACAGAAACTGATTGTTCCGATTTTGAAAAAAAATACGGAATTAAATGCAACATTTTTGCATATCCGTATGGTTCAATGCTGGCTTGTTCGAAAAAAAGCACACAAATCATAAAAAATAGCAAAAATTATGCTTTTGCATTTTGTACAATCAACGGTTCAACAAATGTCAAAACAGCCAAAAAAAGACGCTTTTTTATACCCAGAATTAATGTCTGTGACGGCACATTTGAAGCTATAATAAAAAGAATCCACAGGAGCTAATCATGAATATTATAATCTGTACAGGAGCGTTGTTTTACAATAGGATAAATTGGTTCGATGAAATTGGGAAATACGCAAATGTAACCGTATTTTATTATGAATTAACAGACAGCCAAGCAGATAGCAGGAATTTGAATACACCTTCCAAAAATATTAGAAAGAAATACATTAAAAGCCTTCCTATTCCAAAATTAGGAAATATTTCTTTT